>PLIO01000154.1 GCA_003140075.1 Acidobacteriaceae bacterium
CATCTCGGCGGCGACGACATCGATAATCTGCTGATCACCATCGCCCTCGACGACACCCTCGGCGACCTGGCTCTCGACCTCCGCCGCAACGCCGAAGCCGTGCAAGCCATTCGCAAAGCCGTGATCGAAGCCAAGATCGCGCTTTCCTCGCAGTCTTCGGTGAAGCTTGACGTTGAATTGTCCGGCGGCAAGCGCTACCTGCGTGAGGTCACGCGCGAGCAGTTCGAACAACTCATTCAGCCCATCATCGATCGCACCGTCGGCCCCTGCAAGCAGGCGCTGAAAGACGCCGGCCTCAAGCCCGAACAAATTGACGAAGTGGTCCTCGTCGGCGGATCCACGCGCATCCCCAGAGTTCGCGCTCTGGTCAAGGAACTATTTCACCGCGAGCCGCACACCGATTTAAATCCCGATGAAGTCGTCGCGCTGGGCGCGGCCGTGCAAGCCAACATTCTCGGCGGCGGCTCTGAAGCAACCGAGAACATGCTGTTGCTCGATGTCACGCCACTCTCGCTCGGCATCGAAGTTGCCGGCGGCGTCACCGACAAAATCATTCTGCGCAACTCAACCATCCCCGCGTCGGCCACGCAGCACTATACGACTCAAGTCGACGGCCAGGCCAACGTCGCCATTCACGTACTACAAGGCGAACGCGAGTTAGCCAAGGATTGCCGCTCGCTGGCTCGCTTCGATCTCAAAGGCATTCCCCCCATGGCCGCGGGCATGGCGCGCATCGAGGTCAAATTCCTGATCGATGCCAACGGCATCCTGCACGTCTCCGCCCGCGAGCAGCGCAGCGGCAAAGAGTCGGAAATTCAGGTCCAGCCCAGCTACGGTCTCACCGACGAACAGGTCGAGGGCATGATCCTCGATTCTTTCGACAGCGCGGAAGAAGACTTCCGGCAGCGCCAGGTCATCGAAGCGCGCAACGAAGCCGCGACTATCCTAGCCGCGCTCGACAAGGGCAAGAAGAGCCCGGCGTGGGGACACCTCACCACCGACGAAAAAAAGAAGATTGCCAAGATGGAGAAGGCCTTGGTCGCGGTAAACGCCGAGGATGATTATCAGGCCATCCGCAAAGCTATCGACGCACTGAATCAGGGCACAACGCGTCTGGCCGAGTTGATGATGGACAGCGCCGTCTCGGTCGCGCTAAAAGGCAAGACCATGGATGAAGCCGACCTAGGCGAAGGCCCCACCGCGCCCCATCCTATGGCGAAAGCAGAGTTCGAGTGAATTTGGTAATTGGGTAATTTAGTAATTTTTAAAACCATTGGACACGATAGCGGCGTTGTAAATTACTCAATTACTAAATTTCCCAATTCCTCAATCTCCCACAGGAGCAGCAATGGCGGAAGAAAAAACACACGGCGCCGGTACCGCAACTGAAGACGCTCCGGCCCCCGGCGAAAACACAGTCCAAATCACGTTCCTGCCCGAGGGCAAAACCGTGCAGTTCGAGCACGGCAAGCTGCCCTACGAAGATCACGGCAAGGAAGAGTCGATTCTCGACGTCGCGCTCAACTACGGCGTCACGCTCGACCACGCCTGCGGCGGCAATTGCGCCTGCACCACCTGCCACGTCTGGATCAAAGAGGGTGCGGAGAATCTTTCTCCCATGGATGACGACGAAGCTGACCGTCTCGACATGGCCGCCGACTTGCAGTTAAACTCACGTCTCGGCTGCCAGGTGCAGATTGCGAAGCCGGGTAAAGTTGTTGTCGAGATCCCCGCCTGGAATCGAAATTATATTTCGGAAGAACATCACTAGAAGCAGGTTTCAAAGTTTCAAGGATTTCAAGGTTTCAAAAACCGCAGCACATGGTCTCGCTCGGTAAGCGCTTTGGTTTTGAAACCTTGAAACTCTGAAACCTTGAAACTTCAACTCACTGAGGAAACTCTCCATGCCCAAACCTCTCACCTGGAACGACGCCGAAGACATCGGCATCCTCCTCTCCGAGATTCATCCCGAGCTCGATCCGCTCACCGTCCGCTTCACCGATCTGCACCGCTACGTGACCGCCTTGCCCGATTTCAAGGACGATCCCGCAGCTTCCAACGAAGGCAAGCTTGAAGCCATCCAAATGGCGTGGCACGAAGAATTCCAGGACCGCACCGTGGGCTGATCTGTTTCGGAGTACGTACCACGCATGGCAACGGGAAGAGAGTCATTGCAATTGACAATGGTCGCGCCGAGGCTAGACTGGGCCTTAAAGCATTCCGGCCAGGCTCCCTATCTCACGCGGAGGTAGACTGCGATGAAACCGATAGCTATGATAGCTCTTCTTCTGTTTTGCTCGGCCCTCGCCTCGGCCCAGATTGACATAATCGCTTGGAACGTTCCCACCGGGAGCGGCATCCCGTCCAATTTCTCGGACATACTCCCTACATCGACGGCGTGACAATTCCCATCACTTGGTGTTCTACCTGCCCAAATCCGTGCAGCACCTATTCCAGCGCGTGTCCTTATAGCTTCGGAACGTTCTATACTTCGATATCGCCTTACATTTACGTTAGTGGCGGCACCTATAGTTGGTGCGGAGCTAGCCTTCCAGGGAGGGGCAGCGGTCATCCCTGCATCATTAATATCGACGCTCGCGCGGTATCTAACCCAACGACGAACTCGGATACCCCGCCCTGGGTCTTTGAGTCAACCAGCCAAGATGTCGCATTCTGCGGAAACCCTGCTAGTTGCCAGGGGTACTGCGGAAGCACCGTAGACGATGTGGAGCCTCCACAAAACGCCTATAGCAACGGTAGTATGAATAATTGCACGGACACGATGACCCACGCTGCAACGGCATGTACTCCGGGAACGCTCGCCACGGGTGTCCCAGCAGTCTGGCAGCCTCCGTTCCAAGCAGCGGTTCAAGGCTGGTGGACCGCGTTGATCACTTGGGCCTCGGGCAATTCGGAGTGGGCCACCTGTGATCCGTCAAGACGTTGTTCCCATCAAAACCGGGTCGATCAGACTTGGTTTTGGCATCGAGCCGTGCAAAAGACGGCGCGATAAGTCCGCGCCTTGCAAATCGTTACAGCCGATTTGCACTTTCGCACCGCTCCTGCGGCGACGGCGCTCGTAGGGTCTTGGAGTGGGAACAACGTGTTGAAAGATC
>PLIO01000125.1 GCA_003140075.1 Acidobacteriaceae bacterium
ATTTTGTCTATTAGCGCTTGCTGTGGCGCGATCAACGATTCGTGTCCCACTGGAAGCACAGCTCAAACCCGTCGGGGTCGCGCAAGTAAAGCTGCTTCATGCGCCGCATGGAACTCTGTGCTGCCGAGAAACTGTTGCAAAATCGCCATTACACTCAATGACTCCAATTTGGGTGACGGCGGTGCATGTTCAGAGTTTCTTCCAGTCGGTCAGCGACACCAGTTCGTCCAAGATTTCCTGCAATCTTTGAAGCCGACGCTCATGATCCCCTACTGAGCCGGGCATCTTTTTTCCGCCCTGCAAGTACAGACGGTTCGCTTCGCTAATTTGCGCTATTTCGTCTCGTAACTTTACGATGCGCTCTTTGACGGGATTCTGCATGAGGATAGGCTATCAGGGCATTCGGGATCGCTGTTCTGATTTATGACACCGAGGGAAGTGGTTGGAATGACTTCTGATAGGTTAAGGATTCGCGTCCAACGAAAGGTGCGTTGCCAGTCATGACATTGCTTCTCCTCTGCTTTCTTCTCGGCTGCTTAACGGGACTGCGCTCGCTGACGGCACCAGCGGTTGTCTGCTGGGCTACCCATCTTGGCTGGTTGCATTTTGCAGGAACTAAGCTCGCGTTCCTAGGCCGCCCGGCGACCCTCGTTGTCCTTACGCTGTCGGCTCTCGTCGAACTGATCGCGGACAAGCTGCCTAAAACTCCAGCACGGACTGCACCTCTCGGCTTGAGCGCACGGATTGTTCTTGGCTGCTTAGGCGGTGTTGCCCTGGCGACAAGCACTGGTGGAAACTTGTTAGTTGCTGCAATCGTCGGCGTCGCGGGCGCTCTGGTGGGGACATTTGCGGGTTATCGAATCCGGCGTGATCTTGTGTCACGGGCGCATCTCGCGGACTTCGCAGTGGCAATAGCAGAGGACCTGATAGCTGTTGCAGGCAGCTTGCTGATCGTTTCGCACATTTAGCGCTAATCTTCTTCATTGCCTCCTGTCTTCGAGCACGTCGATAACTTGGGAGCCTACAGCATCCAGTCGGAGACCCGCCTTCTCATCCCATCTGATAGCGTCAATTGTGACCAGAATCCATTCCGCTGCGTGTAGAGTGTTCACCATGAGAAGCCTATTCCTCGGAATATTGCTGTCCTCCGTAGCTTCTGCCGCTTTCGCTCAGCAGAAACCGAAATCACGTGAACAGTGCAAGACCCGAGAATCTTGTCAGCGGCTGGTTGTGTACTCCTGTTCGCTTCGCGTCGAGACGCGCTGCACCAGTTGCTGAAAGCGCAGGTCGGTGGCGAGCCCCGCAAAGTCTGGGTCGTATTTTATGATCGTGACATCCGGATCGCGCTCCCGATACGCCCGCTGCAACAACGCGAGGGCTGCATCTGTTTCACCCAAGGCCGCATGGACCCTGGCTAAACTCACTGGGTCGGCACTGTGGTCGGGCTTGCGCTCAACGCGTTCGAGAACAGCCTGCGCTTCCGTGAGATGTCCTTCCAGCGCCTGGGCCTGAGCTAGTCGAAGAAAGTACACGTCAATCCGATAGCGGTCTGCCAGTTGGCGGTAGATCGTTTCCGCCTCCGGGTACATGCCTTTGGCCAGGTATGCCATTGCGAACGCCCAGGAAAATGGAGCGTTCCCGAACTCGACTGCGTCGCGTGCCTGGAGGGTGTGCATGGTCTGGATGGCATCGTCAAAACGGTGCCAGTAATAATAATTCTCGAAGAGGCCCTCAAAGATCATCGGGGACAAGGGATCGAGTTCCTGCGCCTTGCGCAACTCGGCATTGGCGGCTTCGAACTCACCCATTGCGGTCAGGTTCTGTCCGGCCCAATGATGGGCGGTGGCATAGCCAGGATTGAGCGCGAAAGAGCGCCGAAATTCCTCCTGCGCGCCAGCGAAGTCCCATTCGAATTTCGATTTGAGCAAGCCGAGTGTGGCGTGCGGCTCGGCCAAAGTCGGATCGAGTTGCAACGCCTTCACCGCCGCCTCCCGGACCAGGGGAACGGCGGCCGCGACGGGCATCTGCTGACTATTGATCGCCATCACGATGTAGGAATCAGCCAATCCAGCATAGGCCCGCGCGTAGGAAGGTTCCTTATCGATGGCTTGCCGTAACAACATGACGCTGCGCTCGACGGCATCGGCATTGCGGGTGCTCCACAAGTAGCGTGCCTGCAAGTAAAGATCGTGAGCCTCGGGATTTTCGACGTGACGGCGGGCCCATTGCTCATCCAGGCTGGCAGACCAGGGGATGCGAAGCGCGTCAGCGGTGTGGCGGACAATCTGCTCTTCTACGCTGGGAATGTCGGAGATATCTGCGGTGTAGACGCCGGACCAGAGTTCGCGGCCGTCGCGCGTGTTAATCAGTTGCACAGCGATACGATATTGTTCGCCGGAGCGGCGCACGCTGCCTCTTAGCAAACTTTCAACATTGAGATCGCGGCCCACGGACCTGGGATCCAGAGTGGCAGGCCCGAATGCAGGTTCGCGCGCGGGTTGGGAAGAGAGTCGTCCAACGATTACCTTCAGCCCACGCAGTCGCTCCAGTTCGGCGCTTAGCTCCTGGGTGAGGCCGCTGGCGATGTATTGCCTTTCCGGCTGGGCGGAGGAGATACCCAAATCTTCGAAAGGCAGGACGGACACGGAACGCGGCGGGGCGGTAGAAAATATCGACCGCATAGACAGTATCGTCGACCGCATGCGGGAGCCCAGGGGCGAAGCCATGGTGAGCGCTGCCACTAAGACAACAACTGCCAGCCCCGCAGCGGCATACTGCCATCGCTTTCGAGTTATCCCTGGGCTGATTGCCGGAGCTGACGCATCCGATTCGACCGCGGAACGAACTGGCGCGATGAACGAGTAGCCACGTCCGGGAAGGGTGGCGATGTAGTCCGGTTGGCGCGGGTCATCGCCAAGTACCTTGCGGAGGAGGGCGACGGACTGATTCAGGTTGTGGTCGCCGGCGGATGTTTCGGGCCAAATTCGCGCAATCAGCTCAGAGCGGCTAAGACTCTGGCCGTGATGTTCGACCAGCACCAGGAGGGTATCAAAGACCTTGGAGGTGAGGCTAACGGCTGCGCCGTCGCGCAAAAGGCCGCGCCCGGCGGGGTCGAGGCGAAACGGGCCAAATTCGTAAAATTCCCGCGCCATATTCGTGATTTACAACAATTTATTTCTATTGATTTGCCTGCGGGGGGAAGACTCGGGTAACTGAATACTCGAGTGTCGCGGTACCAGACGGAAGTTTAGCACGATTCTGGCGCGAAAGCCTAGGCGCGATATGCCTGACGGAGTCGTGTTTTTATTTTTCTTCTGCTCTTCGAAAATCGCTTTCGAACGGCACGTCGGAACAGGGAATGACCTGTTGTAGTTCTCCAAACTCTTTATTTTGGCCGAGTCCAGGAAAGGATGTTTATGCGCCCACGTCGTCTTCTGTGCTTAGGTAAACTCAATGGGGGGGAGAGAGCCTGCGCTTTGCTTCTCCTTTGTGCCGTGACGGCAATTGCCTCGTCTGCGCAGACTCTCACCACTCTGCACAGCTTCGACAGCACGGACGGTGCAAACCCCTTTGCTGGGCTCGTTCAGGCCATTGATGGGAACTTCTACGGAGTAACCCACAGTGGCGGCGCCACCACCGCCAACGATGGCACGTTCTTCAGGATCACCCCGAGTGGCACGCTGACTTCGCTTTACAGCTTCTGCGCGCTAACCAACTGCACGGACGGCGCACTCCCGTACGATTGGGCCGGGCTGATCCAGGTGAATGGGAACTTCTATGGGACGACCGGGTATGGCGGAGCCGACAATCGCGGCACGGTCTTCAAAATCACCACCAAGGGCAAGTTGACAACCCTTTACAACTTCTGTTCCGAAACCAGTTGCAAAGACGGCGCCGAACCCGAGGCGGGGCTGGTCGAGGGCACCGATGGGAACCTCTACGGGGCAGCCACCTCCGGCGGGGCCTACGGCTATGGCGCAATCTTCAAGATTACCACCGGTGGCACGCTGACCACGATTTACAGCTTCTGCGCCAATAGCGATTGCCCGGACGGGTCATTCCCCGCCGGGGGTCTGATTCAGGCCACGGATGGGAACTTCTACGGGACAACCCAGGGTGGCGGAGCCAACAAAGATTCTATCTGTGATGTGGAAGGTTGTGGCACGGTCTTCAAAATCACTTCGAGCGGCGCCCTGACGACCCTTTACAGCTTCTGCTCGAAGACAGGGTGCACAGACGGCCAAGGTCCCAATGCGGGGCTGGTCCAAGGCACCGATGGGGACTTATACGGGACAGCCTACGGTGGCGGGGACAACGGCGATGGCACGATCTTCAAAATCACCACTGCTGGCAAGTGGACCCTGTTGTACACCTTCTGCCCGGAAACGGGATGCGCAGACGGCCAAGTTCCCAATGCGGGGCTGATCCAGGCCACCGATGGGAACTTCTACGGGACAACCTTGTCTGGCGGCACCCTCGGCGCTGGCACGATCTTCAAAATCACTTCGACTGGCACGCTGACAACACTGCACAGCTTCACCGGAACGGATGGCGAGGAGCCTTACGCAGGGCTGATCCAGGGTACCAATGGGGAGTTCTACGGCACAACGTCCGGCGGCGGGGCGCACGGCTACGGAGTGGTCTTCCGCCTGTCGGCGGGTCTGGGCCCGTTCGTGGAAACGCGGCCTACCTCGGGCAAAGTGGGAGCGGCGGTCACGATTCTGGGAACGGATCTGACGGGCGCAACCAGCGTCACCTTTAACGGCCAGGCGGCGACTTTTACCGTAGTCTCGAGCAGCGAAATTACAACAAACGTTCCAACCGGCGCGACCACAGGCGAGGTCGAAGTGAAAACGCCCGGCAGGACGTTCACTAGCAATGTTGAGTTCCGGGTTCCGTAGCAGCAAGGCCGAATACGAAAAGCCGCCTCATCCCCGAGGCCGCATTTCTTTTGCAGCACGGTTCCAGGGTTCCAGGCAGGATCGGGATTTGCGTTTGCACGAACACAAGTTCACGCGGCGCGATCGGGCTAGACAGCCTGCGCTTTGAATAGCCTCCTGCGTGAATGATGCCGCTGCGATGGGCGCTATGTTGGTCCACCCGCTGCTTAAAAATAACGGCCGACTACTGACCCGTTCCCGTAAGCGACACCAACTGAGGGCTGCCACCGCCTCCGTCCGAGATGGAAACGTCCGCGGTGCGTACGCCGGAGTAGCAATGGAAGCCCATTGACGAAAAATCGCCGTTACACGCAATATAAAAAGGCGCCTACTTTGCGGTAGGTTGTGATTGTTCGGAACTCATTGATCCTTGGCCAGGAGTTTCACACGAGTCCAAGCAAATTCTGCCGGCACACTCCTAACGCCGGATTCTCGATGCAAAGAAGCAATGTTTATGCGGATGTGAAGGACCAGATTTTGAAGGGGTTTTCTAACACGCTGAAATCCTGCAAGCCCACACCCAGGAGCTTTTTCAAACCTTCGTTTCCACCCGCAGGAGCCTTGGACTACGAAATGGGTACGCCTTCGGGCGGAGCGTGCGAGTGCAGGTGCAAGGGTAAGGACTTCCACGAGGAGGGACAAACGCCTGAAGGGGTTATACGCATTGAGGGCAAATTGCTACACCCGTACCCCAGGTGGGTATGCGAGTCGTTGGAGTCGGCACGGAGCGCCTGAGGCCGAGCGGCGTTTTCTGCTGCTTTGCGTTCGTTGCGATCCGGGTTCGACCACGTCACTCCCCACCCAAGTTCGTGGCCAAGAAGCACGGGCTCTATGGCACCTGGAAGTTCATATTGCTGGTCAGAATGCCGCTCGGCGTCGTCACCTGGACGTTCCCGGTAGTAGCTTCAATGGGAACGGTGGTTGTGATTTCCGTGTTCGAGACCACTTTGAAGACAGCCGACGTGCCATTGAACGTGACGCTGGTTGAGCCCATCAATTTATTTCCCAAGAGGATGACCTTCGTCCCCACCGCGCCGGATGTGGGCACCGTCTCCACAAAGGGGAGCAGACCTACGGACAACCTGAAGATGGTGCCGTCACCGCTTGCCCCGTCGTTATCAGTTATTCCGTAGAAGTTGCTATTGGTGGCTTGAAACAAATGCTGAATCGGATAGCGGCCGTCCGTGCCGTCGAAGCTGTGCAATGTGGTTAGCACACCGGCTGCTGTGATCTCGAAGAGTGTGCCCTGATTATCGGCTCCGCCATAGTAGGTAGTCGAGTAAAAGTTCCCGTCGCTGCCGAGGGTCAGCCCGTCGCGCGGAGTGGAGCCGTCGGTGCAAGCGATCTGGGCGCAAAAGCTGTAGATCGTAGTCAGCGTCCCGCTTGGAGTGATCTTGAAAACCGATCCTTCACCGTTGCCCCCACCATAGGCCGTGGTTCCGTAAAAGTTTCCGTCGGCACCCTGCACGAGCTTGATAGGGTTGCTGCCATCACCGCAGTAGGGATAATCCGGAACGCAAAAGCTATAAAGGGTGGTCAGCATCCCGGTTGGGGTGATCTTGAAGACCGTGCCGCCGTTACCGGTCCCGCCTGCCCATGTTGTCCCGTAAAAGTTTCCGTCGGTACCCTGCACTAAGGCGTCGTAGAGCACAGCACCGTCGGCGCAGCCAGACAGGCTACAAAAGTTGTAGAGCGTGGTTAGCTTACCATTGGGAGCCATTTCAAAGATCGTTCCACACCCAATGCCGTTGCACTCGCTGAGGTTGCCACCATTCGACGTGGTCCCGTAAAAGTTGCCGCTACTTGCCTGGACCAAGTGCTTTATTTCGAGGCCGTCCGTGCCGTCGAAGCTGTGCAACGTCGTCAAGACGCCTTTTTCCGTAACCTTGAAGATTGTGCCATCGCCAAAGGCACCGCCACCCTGGTTTGACCCATACAAGTTCCCGTCCGTACCCAGCACTTCCGGCGCGCCGCCCTTGCCGTCGGGACATCCCAATTCTGCGCAGAAACTATAAATTCGAGTCAGAGTTCCGCTTGGGGTCATTTTGAACAGCACGCCCTGACTGTATTCTCCGCCAACAGCAGTCCCCCCATAGAGATTCCCGTCCGTGCCTTGGATGGGGGAAAGGTTAGGGTCGGTTCCATTCGTCCCGCCGAAATTTACCAGCGTCTTGAATACGGGAGCCGAAGGGGTCGAGGAAATTTCTTCTTGCCCGCGTGAATCAGTTTGGGCGGCTGCTAGGTCCGCACCACCGAATAGGATCGTCGCAACGAAAGCCACTACGACCCGGCTGCAGGACGGAAACTTTCTTTGGCTTCTCATTGATGTGTCCTCCTTCGTTTCAGAATGGGCCCGAACGTTTAAAGTAAAAAGTCGGTTTCGAGATTACGTCCCAGGCGACGAACAGAAGGAAAGATGTCCCCAAAACGCGGGGCGAATTATGTTCCGGGATGGCGGCCATGTCAATCTGCAAATAATTGCACTCGTAAGACGGGTTGGAGGCGCACAGGATTGTTGGCGAAANNCTAGGATGCCCTACAAACGACTTTCTCCGTTTTCCTACACATTTTCTATCCCTCAAATTTTCGCTGTTTTGAGAAAAACGGACTTTTTTAACAGCCACTCCCCATTACACTCATTGGCGCTGGACCCTAGCGATGTTCCACGCGGCGTCCCGTTCCAGAAAGAAAAGCGAGGGCTGTAGGTCGAGTTTGTCTACTGCCGGCTTCACATTGATGTGGAATGACGCTCGGTCTCCAGCGAGCTTCGGGCCGATCACACTGGTCAACCTCTCAACGGTGGTGCTCAAGTCTTTGGCGTGCATCTGCTGCAACTCAAGCGCAATTGTGATGTCGAACAACCCACTTTCGCATTCGTGAGAGTGTTGTGCCCTATGCGCGAGCAAACTGCCCCCGAGCATCCGAGCGAGGCTCACGAGCGCGCGGCTCTTGCACGCGGGGCATTCGTCACCTCGACTGCTACTGATGACCTCGCAATCCAGGCAGAAGACTGCATTCAAGAGAGGGAGAACTCCTGCGTCCAAATGGTTCCTTGTTTCGGCGAACATATACACCAACCTCTGTCGCTGAGATGTGGACAGTTACATTCAACAAGAATACAGCGTCATTCTCAATGTGTAAGCTGTCAAAGTTTCCTGTGGCTGAGCCAACTCTAGTCCCAGGTACGACAGCTCGCAAATCGGCCTACGAATTAAGAAAAACAGTGCTTCTGCAGTCGACTCTTGATATATCGCCATTACACTCATTGACCCGATTTCGGCTGCGACAGCTAAGAAAGCGCGAGCATAAATTCCGACAATCGCTAGAAATTCGGGCTTCACCTATCGATCCACTCGAGAGAATTTCAATTTCATGACTGCCCGCTAGGCAGACAGTCACATCTCAGCCCCAATCTGGCCGGCTGAGGAACTTTGAAAGTGACCACTTTCAGCCACACAATCGCCAGAGCTTCGCCTCTAGAAGCTTCGCGAACCCGCACTGTTTAGCGTGTCGCATGGGGAGCAGGCAGTCTTCCGGAGAATTCTGAACTGGTTGATTCCACGCAACTTACGCAAACGTCGGCGCTTACAGGTCTCAGACCTGTACCGAGGGTTCGAATCCTTCCCGCTCCGCCACACAGTCTGGACTGCAGAGAATTCCTGCCTCTATTTCCCGCAAAATGCGCGAAACATGCCGTATTTCGCGATTCTTCCTCGACAAACCGGACTAGAGAGAATGGACTACTCGGCAGTGAAGGGCGTCACTGTCCCGGCTTTTCTCTGGAGAGTACATGTGCAGTCCGGTTTCAAGGAGGGCAATAGGGGAATGCAGTGCGATCACAAGCCTGGGATTCGGCCACAACGGGTTGACTTTTGCCGGCACCTTGGAAATCCGCGTGCGGAGCTTTCCTTAAACCCGTTTCTAGACCGCCAGACAAAGCGCTGAAGGACGCCGGGATTGCTTCCGCATCTGCCGACCGACGTTAGCTAGTTACGATCCCGAGTCTTTGGACGGCACGTTTTCAAGACAGGCTCGGCGCAGCCGCCTTCGCGATCCAGGTTTCGCCCGTACCAACAATCACCAGCACCTTGCCTTTGACGGTACCGTTTTCGACGAAGTTTCGAACGGCCAGGGTGAGGGCATGCGAGACTTCCTGACCTTTCGCTGCGAGAAGCATTCCGGTGGTTGAACGCAGGTCTTCATTCAGAATCATGCCACTGCTAAGATCGAGGACGTCGATGGTGCGCATTTCAGTAGGGCCTCGTCTGGGCTTATAGTCCCGGAGCGCAGCGACCATTTTGGCATCGTATTGGGCGGGATCTCTGCCAAGCGCCGCCAAAGCTTCCTGTCTTTCCGATCCGTTGTTGAGTAGGCGGTCGAAGGCTAGGCTGACCCTCAACATTTGCGCCCCTAGGCGCACGGACTCGGCAGCGGGAGTCAGGGATCGCTGGAGGTCTGTGGGTACTTCGTTTTGCTGGAGAATCATGTCAGCCACCAGTTCGAGTCGTGGAATACGGTCCAGCAGATCGTGGCCGATCTTAGGATGCTGCAAATAGCGCCTTTCATTTTCTGGAGTGAGCGGTTTGCCTGCATGGATGGATTCCAGCAGGTCGGGAGTGAGAGTAAAGCATCCGAGCTCGAAGAGCATGGCTGCGATTTCGTACCGCCACATATCGGACAGACAAAGTTTTCCTCCAATGTGGCGCACATACTGGCAGATGCGCGTGCCTTTGTTGAAAGCAACGGGGTTGGCCAGGTTGAGCACCTCACTCATAACCCGCACCGCGCCCGACAGAGTTTTCTCAAGCAGTTCTTTCTCGCGGCGCACGAGGTTGTACTGGGCGACGCAGGCTCGAAGAGTGAGAGTTAAATCTTCCGCACTGCAAGGCTTGTTGAGGAAACGAAAGATTCTGCCGTCATTGACGGCGCGCATGGCGGCTTCCATGTCGGCGTAACCGGTGAGCATGACGCGGATTGAGTCGGGGGCGAGGGTGCGCACTCGGGAAAGAAACTCGGCGCCATCCATGACGGGCATGCGCATGTCGGAAACCACCACGCTGTAGGCAGCCTCTTTCCTGATCTTCTCCAATCCCGCTTCGGGCCCCTCGGCCATGTCGGTATTGAATTCGCGGTGCAGAGACCGGCATAGGCCCTCGAGAACAAGAGGTTCGTCGTCGACGAAAAGGATTCTAGGGTTGTCATTTCGGGTGGGGTTGGCGGAGGTATTGGAGGTCACTTCGAGTCTCCTGTATTGGAATCGAACCGAATTGGGATTCTCACAAAAAATGTCGTGCCCTTATCTATTTCGGTGTCAAACCAAATGGTCCCGTGATGTTTTTGCACAACGATTTCGTGGCAAATGGCAAGTCCCTGGCCGGTGCCCTCCCCAACCTGCTTGGTCGTGAAGAAGGGATCGAAGACCCGGCCGCGAACGTCCAGGGGGACACCAGACCCGTTGTCCTGGATTTCGATCTGCACATCCTGGTCGATTTGTCGGGTACGGATGGTGAGCTTTCCGCGATGGCCTGTTCCCTGCGTCGAGGTGTCACGGATGGCGTGCGTGGCGTTGACGATCAAATTCAGGAAGACCTGATTCAACTCATCGCAGTAGCATTCGACGCGGGGCAGATCGGGCTGGTAGTCGGTTTGAACATCGGCAATATCCTTGATCTGGTGCAGGGCGACCGTGATAGTTGCGTCGAGCGCTTCGTTGAGATCGACCTCCTCGCGTTCTCCACCACCGCTGTGAGAGAACCGCCGCATCGCGCCGAGAATCTT
>PLIO01000026.1 GCA_003140075.1 Acidobacteriaceae bacterium
CGGCTCCAGTCCCGTGCCCTTCAACTGCTTCTCGCGGTAAGCGCGCACGTCCTCCAGAAACAAATCGCCAAACGCAATTCCTTCAATTCCTTCCGCGACCGCCTTCGCACACGTCCGCGCCATCAGGGACTCGTACTGTTCATTCGAGCAAGGCCAAGGCAAGGGAACTGCCCACAGCGGCAATCCGGCCGCCGCAGCCTGCCGCTCAAGCAGCTCGTGCCGCACCGCATGCATCGCCACGCGATCCGCCACTTCGTTGAACGTGGTCAGGAGCCCCACCACCTCATACTCAGCGCGCAGCCGCAGCACATGCAAACTCCACGCGCTGTCCTTCCCGCTGCTCCACGATAAGAGAATCCGCTTCATGATTGAACGCCGCCCGCGTCTCCGCTCAGCACTTTGTCATCCCGAGAGCGAGGATCTTGCTCCACCTGCAGCAAAGCGCAAGCTTGCAAAGGAACGCCCCCACCCAGTTGTAATCCGCGGTCGCTCTATTTCTCGCTCCACTCCGGCACTCTTCCCGGAGTCCAAGGCGCTCCGGCAGCCTCCATATCTTTCTCCAGCTTAACTAGATCATCCTCAACCAAAACATGAAGCTTGCTGAGTTGCTCCGCAAACTCCCCCGCAGCGATGTTGTAATCGTCAAGATGACTCTGCGTGGGCCGCGCCAGCGAGAATCGCTCGCCCTCCATAATCGCCTCGATGCGATCATTAATCGATGACGCCACCGGCTCATTCCGCTTCTGCATCTCGGCGTCGCCCCGCAGTGCGCGCAGGATCAACCGATTCTTCTGCCGGATCGCTTCCTCCGCCGCATCCAGCTGCGTTCCCGCCGCCGGCGTGTCGTGCAGCGCATCGCGAATCGACTTCAGCCGCTCGTCCACTTCATGAGCCGTACGCGTGGCCCCCGAAACTGCCCGGTAAAGCCGCGCCACCTTGCGATGAAACTCCTCCCGCACCGCCAAATCCGCCGCGTTCATCGAGCCCTGCCCGTCCGTCACTATCTTGAACTTCTGCGCCGCGCCGAGTTCCGTCACCGCTCCATCGACTTTCTGGAAACATCGCACCGAGTACGACCCCGGCAATACCAGCGTTCCATTCGACGCGGCCGGCGGGAAATCCTCTTCATTCTCTTCATGCTCGGGCAGCGCAACCACCGGATACCTCAAATCCCACGGCGCCCTCTGAAACCCCGCCTCAATGCCGCCTTCCACCCGACGGATCGGCGCACCCGATTCGTCATAAACCATAAAATAAACTTCAGGCTTCGCATCTTCCGCCTCGGCCCGCAACTCGTCATTCGTCGGATAAGGCAAGGTCTGGTTTTTCTTCGCCGCCTCTTTCTCCGCTTCCTGCCGCTTCTCCTTTTTCGTCTTTAGCTTCTCTTTCAAGTAAGCCGTGAACACCGTTCCATAAGGCGGATTCTCCGCGGTATAAAACGAGTCTCCCTGAAAGCCTTTCTTCGGCCCACCCAGCGGATGCCGCTCGATATACAGCAGCGCATCCTTCACCGGAAACAGCGCCGCGGCCTGCTGCTCCAGAGTTTCAGCCTTGATCTGCCGCAGCGCAGAAACATCGTCCAGCACGTAAAACCCGCGTCCAAACGTCGCAATCACCAAGTCGCCCTCGCGCGCCTGCAACACCATATCCCGCACGGAAATCGTCGGCAGACCACCTTTTAACTGCACCCAGTGCAGTCCTCCATCGACCGTAAAGAACGCTCCGAACTCGGTCCCGGCAAACAAAAGATTCGGATTCACCGCGTCTTCCGCAAACGCCAGCACCGTCCCATTTTCCGGCAGGTTCCCCGCAATCGAACTCCAGGACTTGCCCGCGTCCGTCGATCGCAGCAGATAAGGCTTGAAATCTTCGTTCTTATGATTATCGAACGTCGCGTAAACCGTATTCGCATCATGCTGCGATGCCGCCAACCGGCTCACATAAGTCATATCCGGCACGCCCACAAATTTTTCGTATTTCGTCCAACTCTGCCCGCCGTCGGCCGTCACCTGAATCAGTCCGTCGTCGGTGCCCACATAAATCAGCCCTTCTTTTTTCGGCGACTCCGCCAGCGCCACAATATTTCCGTAGAACGACGTCGACGCATTTTTCGCGATCGCATCCGGCTCCCAAACTTTTCCCATCACCGGCAGCTTGTTGCGATCGATTTGCCGCGTCAGATCGCCGCTGATCGCCTTCCACGTGTCCCCCCGGTCATCGCTGCGAAACAATTTATTCGCCGCAAAATACAGCCGCGTATGCGCATGCGGCGAAATAATCACCGGCGAATCCCAATTCCACCGTAGCGCAGGCTCTCCCTTACCCTCCTGCGGCTGCAGCACCAGTTCCTGCCCCGTCGTCTTGTCATAACGCACCAGCACGCCGTACTGCGACTCCGAGTAAATCGTGTTCGCGTCCGCTGGATCGACCTGCGAGCGGAATCCATCCCCGCCCGTGGTCACGAACCAATCCGAATTCATAATCCCGTTGACGTTTCGCGTGCGCTCCGGCCCGCACCACGAAAAATTATCCTGCGTCCCGCCGCACACGTTATAGAAGGGAAACGCATTGTCCACCGCTACGTCGTAGAACTGCACCGTCGGCAGGTTCGCCTTGAACTCCCAGCTCTTGGCATCGTCCCAGGTCTCATACATCCCGCCATCCGACCCCAGCAGCCAGTGCTTCGTATTGTCGGGATCGATCCAGATCGCGTGATTATCCCCGTGATGATTCACCTCATTAATCTTATGCAGCGTCTTGCCGCCGTCGAGCGATTCGCGCAGCGAAACATTCATCACGAAGATGCGGTCCACGTTCTTCGGGTCAGCGATCACCTGCGAGTAATACATCGCCCCCACATCGAACTCATTCCGCCGCTCCCAGGTCGCGCCGCGGTCACTCGAGCGGAAAATTCCGCCCTTGCCATCCGCCGCCTCCACCGTGGCATACACCACATTCGCATCCGCCGGCGAAACCGCCAGCCCAATCCTCCCCATATCAACCGTCGGCAATCCATTCTTCAGCTTGTTCCACGTCGCTCCAGCGTCCGTCGACTTATAAATCGCACTCTCCGGCCCGCCATCGATCAAAGTAAAAACATGCCGCCGCCGCTGGTAAGCCGCCGCATAAACAATGTCAGGATTCGACGGATCAATCGCCACATCCACCACGCCCGTGTTCTCGCTGATGGTCAGCACCGCCTTCCAGGTCTTTCCTCCGTCCGCCGACTTATATAATCCGCGATCCCCGCCCGGCCCCCACAGCGGCCCCTCCGCCGCCACATACACCACCTTCGAATCCCGCGGATCGATCACCACCCGCCCAATATGCTCCGACTTTTTCAGCCCCAGATTCTGCCAATTCTTTCCGCCATCATCCGACCGGTAAATCCCATCGCCATACGCCACGCTACGCTGCGAATTGCTCTCGCCGGCCCCCACCCAAACCACCGACGGATCGTTCGGATCTAGCGTGACCCACCCAATCGAATACGATCCCTCCTTGTCGAACACCGGAGTCCACGTCGTCCCATCGTTCACCGTCTTCCACACTCCGCCCGAAGCCACGCCCACGTAATACTCAAACTTGTTCTT
>PLIO01000069.1 GCA_003140075.1 Acidobacteriaceae bacterium
AGCACGATCACCATCGGCGTCTTGGACTGCATCTGTTTCTGATAATAGAAATTCTCGGCGTTGGTCTGCTCCGGCGGCGCAGCCTTTCGCCCACCCCCCGCTCCCACTGAACGGTCCCCACGGTCGAACCCGCGATCCTGCCCGCGTTCTGGCCGCTCGTGCCGGTCCCGGCGATCGGCGACCTGCAGGTGGCTGGAACTATGGTTGGAGTTGTGATTGCCGTGATTGTGGTCCGTACGCGGCAACGCCGGACGAATCAGCTTCCGGTTGGCAAAATTCTCGTCGTTCCCTGACGGCTGGGCCGGAGTGGTATCCATTGTTTCCTTCATAGTGGCGCTACTCCTGCACACGCGTTCATTCAACCTACAACATCAAGGACCCTGGAAATGTATTTACGAAGGCGTGAAATTTTACCTACCGTACCACAGGAATCTCCCCATGACAATGCCGCTATCGTGCTGGTAAGGGGGCACTAGATGGTAGTGTGCCGATTCTTGCAACATTACAAATTCGTTAATTCGTATTGCTCATGTCCGTGCCTTTTCTCTCCCGGCCGCTCCACGTCACAACCGCGACCAACGTTGCGACCACCACCACGGTCCAGGCCAGAACCGGCGCGAAGACTCCGCCAAAGCGCTGCTCGGCAAGTTTGGCCTGAAGCACACCATTTCGAGAGGAGAAAAAATTCCCCAGTTGGTAAGCGAGGCCCGGAAACGTGCCCCGCACCGCTGACGGAGAAAGCTCGTTCAAGTGCGCCGGAATCACGCCCCATGCGCCCTGCACCATGAATTGCATCAGAAATCCGCCCAGCGCCAGCAAGGGCACGGTATGCGAATACGCCCACAGCGGAATGACCGGAATTCCCAACAGTGCGGCAATCACGATAGCCCGCCGCCGGCCGATTTTTTCCGACCAAGTTCCAAAACAAATTCCACCCAGCAGAGCGCCAAGGTTGGCGACCACGGCAATCAAACCCACCATCTGCGGCGTAAAGTGATGGTCCTTCTGCAGGAATGTCGGATAAAGATCCTGCGTTCCGTGACTGAAAGAATTGAAACTAAACATCAGCACGATCAGAAAAATAAAGGTGCCCACATAAGTCAGAATGTCCTTGCCCAGCCGGCTCTCTGTTTTTCTTGCTACGCGCCCCTGCAACCACGCCGGCGACTCGTCCACTTTCGTGCGGATGTAAATCACCAGAAACGCCGGTAGTGCCCCGATCACAAACATCCCCCGCCAGCCGACGTAGTGGAACACCGTCCCGTAAACCAAGGCCGCCATCAGATAGCCCACCGCATAACCTTCCTGCAACAGCCCGGAGAAAAATCCTCGTCCCTCTGCCGGCAGCGTCTCGAACGCCAGCGCCGCGCCCACGCCCCATTCCCCTCCCATCGCAATTCCAAACAACGCCCGCGAAATCAGGAAGAGCTTCAGCGAAGGTGCAAATGCCGACGACAGTTCAAACACCGAGTACGCGATGATATCGACCATCAGCGTGGGACGCCGCCCGAAGCGATCCGCCATCATCCCAAACAGAAACGCCCCCACCGGACGCATCGCCAGTGTCCAGAAAATCGCCTCCGCAACCACGGAAACCTTCGTCTGGAATTGCGTCGCGATGGCGCTGACGCAGAAGGTCAGAATGAAGAAGTCGAAAGCATCCAAAGACCAACCCAGAAAGCAGGCGGTAAAGGTGTTCCGTTGCACTGGTGTAAGCCTGCGAAAGTGGCCGAGAAATTCCATTGTGATTCCTCCGCGTTTTTTCGAAATGCGCTGAAAAGCCCTGCGAATGCTAGCATATGTCTTTCATTCAGCAATCAGAAATCAACAATCGGCGATCCTCACCCCATGCCCGAACTCGACCCTCCCCAACGCCAGGCGCCCGATTCGCTCATGCTCACCGGCTTCTGGTATCGCGCTCTGCCCGCCGATCACGTCCACCGCAATCAACTTCACAAAGCCATGCTGCTTGAGATTCCGCTCGTGATCGGACGCGACCGCGTGGGCCATCCCTTTGCCCTGCGCGATGCCTGTCCCCACCGCGGCATGCCGCTCCACTGCGGCAAGTTCGATGGTGAAAATGTCGAGTGCTCCTACCATGGCTGGACCTTCGACGCCCACAACGGCCAGTGCGAACTGATTCCCTCACTCACCTCTGACCAGAACTTGAAAGTAGAACGCATCTACGCCGGCAGTTATCCCTGCGAAGAGCAGGATGGCTTTGTCTGGGTCTACATCCCGGACCCCGGTCCGCCGGGTGCGGGATTCACCGAACCGGAAGAAGCTCCCGATCCTGCCCCGCTGATTGAAAAATTCAGCGACAAATACAAGCTCGCCTACCTCACCGCCGACATGCCCGTCAGCATCGATCACGGCATCATCGGCCTCATGGATCCGGCGCACGGACCGTTCGTCCATCAAGCCTGGTGGTGGCGCAGCCGCCACAGCATTCACGAGAAGAAGAAAAACTTCGAGCCGATCCCCAACGGCTTCCGCATGAGCGCGCACACGCCCAGCTCAAACTCCGCTCCCTACAAGCTATTGCGCCTCTATGCCGCCGCCGATTCCATCACCACCACCATCGACTTCGTCTTACCCAACCTGCGCCGGGAAACGATCAGAGCAGGAAAGTACTGGTTCTCTTCGCTCACTACCGTGACCCCCATCACTCGCAACCAGTGCCGCATCGACGTCGTCGCCGCCTGGAACATCTTCCGTTGGTTACCGTTCGGCCCCGAATTGCTGAAGTTCGTCTTCGCCAGGTTCGTCGAGCAGGACCGCCGAACCATGGAACTGCAAGCCGAAGGCCTCAAGCACAATCCGCATCTCATGCTGATCGACGACGCCGACCGCCCCGCCAAATGGTACTTCCAGCTGAAAGCAGCGCATCTGGAAGCGAAGCGCACCGGCACAGGGATGAAGCATCCCATGTCTGGCTCGGTCACGCTAAAGTGGAGAAGTTAATCTTGTGGGGGGCACAGCGTGGCAGTTCGGCAAACCCAATTTCTTTAAGAGATCGGGAAGGGCACGACTTTGCCTGAGGTAGCCTTAGGGGAACCGCGGGGCCTCCTGCAATGATTTACTATCGATTCAAGACCAGCATCCTGCGAGCACCGTATAGCATCGAAACACGGCAAGCAGAGCGCGAGAACGCGATCTTTACCTAATCCATAATAGGAGAGTGAATCCCACGATGCCACAACGTGAGCTTGAAATTCCGATGCAGCAAGGCAGCTGCGACGGCGTTTTCTATTGCCCCGAAGGCGATGGCAAATGGCCCGGTGTTCTTTACCTGACGGACATCGGCGGCATTCGCGCCGCCAACCGCGAAGCCGCTGCGCGCCTGTCGAAAGAACGATATGCCGTGCTCGTGCCGAACATTTTCTATCGCACCGGCCATGCGCCGCTGCAGCCTTCCATCCGAGCCCTGGATGACGAGGGGAGAAAAAAACGCATGGCGGAGTTGAGCACTCCGCTAACGCCGGAACTCATCGAGCGCGATGCCTCCACCTACATCGATTTCCTGCTGTGGCAGAATTGCACAAGGCCCGGCATGATCGGCGTAGTAGGCCACTGCTTCAGCGGAAAGATGGCGATGTTCGCCGCCGCCGCGCGCCCCGATAAAATCGCAACTGCCGCGTCCTTTCACGGAGGCGGCCTGTACACCGACGCGCCTACCAGCCCTCACCTGGCGCTGCCTCGAATCAAGGCGCGCCTGTATTTTGGCTACGCCACCAACGACCACAGCATGTCCGTGGAAGCCATTGCCAAGTTCGAGGAAGCTCTCCAACGCTGGGGCGGACAATACGAAAGCGAAACCTACAAGGATGCGTACCATAGTTGGACCTCATCCGACAGCCCCGTCTACAACCAACCTCAAGCCGAGCGCGCCTTTCAGAAACTTCTGGAGCTGTTCGGTCAAACACTGCGTTAGAAGTTCGTATGGACGAGTCGCTCACCAGATCACCCGAAGCCCCTTATAAAGCCGGAACGTCTCGTCCGGGGTCACGGCTGGGATTTGTTCCGATAACGCCTGAGCGATAATTTGACGGTCGAAAAGGTCGCGGTGGTGAACCGGCAACTCAAACAGGCGGAGGGCATGATCGCCGCTATACGGCAAAATCCGGATTCCCAAATCTTGCGTACTCTTGCGCAGAGTCGCCGCTGCAAATGCCAGCTTTCCCGAAGCGGCCTTAATCGCAATTTCGGTAACTGAGATGGCACTCAGCTCAAGTACGTTGTCCAAATCTTGCAAGAGCGAAGAGGCGCGCCTGCTTAACCGCTCCGGGAATTGCACCGCATAAATGAGGGTCGCGGTGTCGAGCAGCAAGCGCATTCCTAATAGCGCCCTTCGATGAAATCATCCACTTCTTCGTCCGTCATCGGCTTCCACCAATTCGGGTCGATGATCTTAATCTGCCCGCGGAGAGCCCCGAGCACCCTCTTTTTTCGAACTGGCTTTTTTGTTCGCACGATATCCACCACTGGAACACCGCGGCGGCAAATCGTGATCGGCTCACCATTTTCAACCGCCTTGATTAGCTCGGGCAGCTTATCTTTGGCATTGGCCACGCTGACTTGCATTTGTCCATCGTAGCTATCTTAGATAGCTATGTCAAGAATGCACCCCATGCGGCCAGCGTGATACTACGGTTTACATTCCGGCCGCAGCGCATAGCTCGCATCCAGCCAGTGCAAATAAGTCTCCATCGCATGCCAGCACACCAGGCTGTTCTTCGCGAAGTCCGAGGACTTGAACGGATACGCGGTGTCGACATGATCGTATTCCAGCAGCAGCGGAATATGCGGTGGCAGTTTCGGCACCACGTCCAGCGTATTCACGATCCGCCACGAGTTGATCGGCAATTGATCGAAGGCCCTGGCGAACTCAAGGTTGCCCACACGCGGCGACGCAAACGTGCATGACGTGGTAATGTCGAACTTTTTTTTCGAGTCGTTTTCCATCACAAACAGCGTGGCCAGCGCCGAGCCCAGGCTATGTCCGGTCACCACCATCGGCCGCGGCGGGCGCGCTTCTGCGGCCGTCCGTCTCTTCCCGCGCGCCAACTCGCGACTAATCGCCAGTTGATCGAGTTGATCGGCGAAGGAGCCGCCGAAGGTTTCCTGCGCGGCTGGACTGTCCGGAGCTATGGCCGCCACGGTACGATCCTCGGCCAACTTGCGCTTCACCACTTTCAACGAGCTGTAGATTTTGTCGAACCCGCTGGCCACCCGCCCCGTTCCAGGCACTTGGCGGAATGACCTGGGCAGCGCGGCCGCGTCATCGATCCACTCAATGGCGCCCTCCGTGCCGCGAATGGCAATGATGCGCGAATCCGGGTTGGCGGCCTCGCGGCACACGACGCCGTAAAACTCCGGTTCCTTATCGTTGAGGATGAAATCCGACATGTGGATCCACGCCCCCAGTTCCCATCCCTGGGGAATGTCACCCGGTTGGGGCTCCGGTTTGAGTTGAGAGGGATCGCGGCGGAACATGGTGTAGGCAGCTTGCACGAACCTGCCATAGAACAACGCCAGTTTTGGATCGAGTGATTGGCCCATGAGACACCTCCTCGAAAAATATTGTGTGGGACAGCCGCCCGAACCTGCCCTGAGCGCAGCCGAAGGGGCTGTCCGTCGAGCGAAGCTCGACTTCCCTGGGATCGATAAACGCGGAGACAAGCTTACAACAACCAGCTACTCCTGCACCAGCCAGTCCATCGCCTCCTCGCGCGTGTTGAACACCGGCAGTTCGCGCTGCGAGAAGCTTTTGAAATGTTCGTAAAACACGTGCGGCAGGCTCTCCGTCCCCACCCATGCCGAGCGCTTCACATAAGGACGATCGAGCACCAGAACTTCCTTGATGCGCGTGGCCACATTCTTGTCGACCTCGGCGCCCGTGAAGTCCGACAGCGTGAGCAGCGAACCCGGCGCGTGCCGCGAGATATCCGCGCGAACCAGGTCGAGCAGCACCAGCAACTCCTTCGCCGCACAGTGCGTGAAATCTATCACGTAAATAGCGTGGCCTTTGTGCTTGACGAACCGCAAACGTTCGTTGGAATTTCCCCCTGTGGTCACGGCAGCAGCGACTCCACCACCGCGTAAGCCCCGTCCAGCGCGGCATCCAGCGCGGCAGAATCTTTTCCTCCCGCCTCGGCCAGGTCCGGACGGCCTCCACCTTTGCCGCCAACCTTCTGCGCCACCGGGCCAATCACTTTCCCCGCCTGCACGCGGCTGATCAAATCCTTGGTGACGCCCACAATCAGAGACACGCTCCCATTCGACGCCGACCCCAGCACCACCACCCCCGACCCGATCTTCTCTCGCAGTTGATCGACCAGCGTCCGCATCTGCGACCGCTCCAGGTTGTCCACGCGATGCGCCAGCACCTTCACGCCCTTCACGTCCTTGATCTGATCTCCAATATTCGCCGTACTCGACGACGCCGACTTCATCCGCGCCGAATCCAGTTCCCGCGTCAGCCGCTTGATCTCCGAATCTTTTTTCTCGAGTTCGGCCTTCAACGCCTCCGCAGGCGAAGCCGTTTCGGTATATGTCGATCCCTCCTCAACAGAGGGTGCCCCATCCTTGCGCGTTTTTTGCGCAAGGGTGGGACTCGCAAATGTCGACACAACTTTTTCAAGTTCGTGGTCTTTACGAAAATGCCGCAGCGATCCCTCGCCGGTAACCGCCTCCACGCGCCGCACACCCGACGACACGCTGCCTTCCTTCAAAATCTTGATTAGACCAATCTCGCCGGTCGCGCCCGTGTGCGTGCCGCCGCAAAGCTCGGTCGAGAAATCGCCAATCCGCACCACGCGCACCTTGTCGCCATACTTTTCCCCGAACAGCGCCATCGCATGATACTGGCTGATCGCTTCGTCGATCGGAACGTCGGTAATGGTCTCAACGATCTGGTTGCGCAGCACTTCTTTGTTGATAATGTCCTCAATATCCTGCAACTCTTCGTCCTCGACTGCGGTGAAGTGCGAAAAATCAAAGCGCAAATGATCCGGCGCCACCAGCGACCCCGCCTGCTTCACATGCTTCCCCAGCACCTCGCGCAGCCCGGCCTGAAGCAGATGAGTGGCGGTGTGATTGCGCATGGTGGCGCGGCGGAGGTCGGAATCCACAACCGCCGTGACAACCTGCCCGACTTGTATCCCGATACCCGGCCTGTCGCGGATTGTAAGTACCGATAAGCCTTTGACTGCGGTTTGACAGTCGACGACTTCGGCCAGAAGTCGAGTGCCGTCCTCGTTGTAAAGCCATCCATGATCCGCGACCTGTCCTCCAGAAGCGGCATAGAATGGGTTTTCCTCGATTACCACAAAGGATTTTCCATCTGGCGCGATGACCAATGGATAAGGATTCAATTCTGAAAAAAGTGCTATAACCCGAGTTTGCACCCGATGCTTTTCATAACCTACAAACCGCAATGTGAAGGCCTGCTTTGCCTCCTGACTCACTCCTGTTTTATCTGCGTAAGGGTTTATTCCTTCGGCTAATGCGCGGAGGTGCGGATTGGCCGTTTGTTTGGCTGCGCCTTTCCAGGAAGCACGAGCACGAGATTTCTGTTCGTCCATTGCGCGGTCGAAGCCAGCCTGATCGAACTCTATTCCCTGATCACGTGCTGCATCTTGTATGAAGTCCAGCGGCATACCAAAAGTGTCGTAGAGCCTGAAAGCTTCATTTCCCGGCAGTCTAGGTTTACTACCGTACCTATCATGCGCCAGCCTTTGGGCATTCAGGCCAAGAGCATCAAGATTACCGACCTTGTCGGTAAGCTCATACACTTCAGCTTCGATCTCGTGACGGTGCCAGTCCCGGGTCACTTCCAGTAGCTCTTCAAGCCGCTTCAGTCCAATATCCAATGTGTGCGCGAATCTGGTTTCCTCTGATAAGACCACTCTTGAAACACGATCTGTCGTCTCGTTCAACTCTGGATATGCATCCTGCATCAAATCGCGAACCGCGAATACCATTTCATGAAGGAACGGCTTCATCTGACCAAGCAATCGACCGTGGGTAATGGCCCGCCGAATAATTTTGCGTAGCACATATCCACGCCCCTCGTTCGACGGTAGCACTCCGTCCGAGATCAAGAACGTCGCAGCCCGAGCGTGGTCTGCAATCACTCGGAGTGACGCGGCAGACGACCTGTGAACGGCCTCGTGCGCCACTTCCATCACGAAATCCGTAATCTTGCCGCGCCCAGTTAGCTCCGCTGCGCGCTTGATGAGCGGCGTGAATAAATCCGTGTCGTAATTCGAGATCACCTCCTGCAACACTGATGCTACCCGCTCAAGGCCCATGCCCGTATCGATCGACGGCTTCGGTAGTGTCTTTGTGCTCGTTGCATCACGGTCGTACTGCATGAACACTAAATTCCATATCTCGACATAGCGGCCGCAATCGCAGCCGAAAGCGCAGTCGGTGTGTCCCTGATCGGACGCCGCCGGGCCCATGTCGTAATAAATCTCGCTGCACGGACCGCAAGGTCCGGTGTCTCCCATCTGCCAGAAATTATCTTTCCTCCCACCAGGGAAAATGCGCTCTTTGGGAACTCCTACTTCGAGCCAATATTTTTCCGCCTCATGGTCGCGCTCAACGTCGAAACCTAATTCCCAAGAGGCGGCTGCCTTGTCGGGGTCATCGAAGATTGTCACGTACAACTTGTCTTTGTCGATCCCGTACCAATCTTCCGAGGTAATCAACTCCCACGCGTAAGCAATCGCATCTTTCTTGAAGTAATCGCCAAACGAAAAATTCCCCAGCATCTCGAAAAACGTGTGATGCCGGTTGGTGAACCCAACATTTTCCAGATCGTTGTGCTTGCCGCCGGCGCGCACGCACTTCTGCGAAGTCGTGGCCCGCGAATAGTCGCGCTTCTCGAGGCCGAGAAAAACGTCTTTGAACTGGTTCATGCCCGCGTTGGTGAACAGCAATGTGGGGTCGTTCGCCGGCACCAGCGACGACGAATGCACCTCCTTGTGCCCCTTCTGCACAAAGAAGTCGAGAAACTTGCGGCGGATTTCAGAGCCAGTCAGCATGGTGCGGACAAACGTTAATTTTAGCACTGCGAAAACAGAGCAAGACAAAAACGCAGAGGCACAGAAGAACACAGAGGAAACCTTGCGCGAATCCTCTGTGCCCGGAGCCTGCCCTGAGCGGAGCCGAAGGGTGTTTAATCTTCTGTCTGCCGTTACTGCGGCTGCGGCTTATCCTCGATTTTGTCGCCGGCCTTCTTCATCTCGTGCCCGGTGTCCTCGGCGCCCGTCTTCACGGCGCTACCGGTTTTCTTGGCAACCTTCTCGGTGCCCTTCGCCGTGTCTTTGGCCGCGACCTTAGTAGCGTGGCCCGTCGCGTCTGCGGCCTTCTCGGTACCCTTTGCCGTGTCTTTGGCAGCCACCTTCGTGGCGTGGCCGGTGTCTTTCGCGGCCTTCTCAGTCGCCTCGCCGGTTTTGTCGGCGGCCTTTTCGGTGCCGTGCGCGGTCTTCGTGGCAACCTTCTTGGTTGCCGCGCCCGTGTCCTCGGCGCCCTTCTTCACGTCCGAGGCCGCATCTTGCGCCAGCGCCAGAGGCACCGCGCTGAACAACACTGCTGCGAGAATCACTTTCAAACGGAACTTCATAGTGCTCTCCTGAAAAATGGTATTGGGATTGGTCTTGGAGTATGCAACATCGACCCGTTCCTTGCCAAGTGAATCTTCTTTGGTTTGGATGTCCCAAAACCCGCAGAAGAGACCCGCAAAAGAGACCCGCAGAATAGACCCGCAGAAGAGACGCGCAAAAAGAGACTCGCAGAAGAGGCCCGCGCGCGACGCCTCACTCCTATGCCCTCACGCGCTCTCGCTTTCCAACTCGGTCAGTGTTTCCTCATCCACGTCCCAGCGCTTCAAGATGGAGAAGATCGTCTTCGTTCCAAACCCTCCCCGAGCCAGTTGCCGGAAGATGCGCGCCGCCTGCTTTTGATCCTTGGGTTTGACCAGACGCTTCTTCCGCAGATATTCGCGGGCTTGCGCTTCTTCGCTCACGCCTTCAAANNTGATTGTCCCGCCGCAGGGAAGAGAAATACGCGGCATACTGCGAATCGTTCAGATACCCGCGATCCTTGAGCCGCCGGATCACCAACTCGATCAGCGTCCGTCCATACTCGGACTCGGGCTCTTCTACCCGCGCACGAAATAAGCGCTTCAGCTCCGCCACCGTGCGCATGCGCCGCGCCAGCGCTCCCACCCCATATTCGTACAATTCATCCTCGGAATAAAACTTCTTCTTGGGACGCGGGAACGCCATTTGGTAACGATAAACCCAATTGCGAGTGGAAGGGAAAAATATCAGTGAGACCGCGGATGGCTAGAGGTCTTGGGTCTTAGGCTTTGCCTAAGACCTATTGCCTGAGACCCGAGAACTGCTTCTACCGCCCACCAAACCCAGCCGACTGCATCGACTGCCGTGAAATATCTGCCGTCGATGCGATGCCCTGCATGCGCAGCTTGAAATCGTCGGCGTTGGAGGCGTTTTCCAGCGCGGTCTCGTAATTGACGAGTCCCGCCTGGAACAGATCCCACAACGACTGATCAAACGTTTGCATCCCGTATTGCGACGTGCCCGCCGCAATCGCGTCACGCACCGAGCGCGTCTTTTCCGGCACCAGAATGCATTCCCGGATGAAGGCCGTATTGATCATGACCTCCACCGCGGGCACACGCCCGTCAGTATCGCAGCGCCGGACTAATCTTTGGCTTACGATTGCCCGCAGCACCGCCGCCAACTGCAGCCGAATCTGCTTTTGCTCCGGCGGCGGGAAAATGGAGATGACCCGGTTGATGGTTTCCACCGCGTCCAGCGTGTGCAGCGTGGAGAACACCATGTGGCCGGTTTCTGCCGCATGCAGCGCCGTCGAAATCGTTTCCAGATCGCGCATTTCGCCCACCAGGATCACATCCGGGTCCTGACGCAAAGAAGCGCGCAAGGCCGCGCTGAACGACGGCGTATCCACGCCGATTTCGCGCTGGTTCACATACCCCTTCTTGTCGCGATGCAGAAATTCGATCGGGTCTTCAATGGTGATGATGTGTTCGGCGCGGCTGGAATTCACTCGATCCACCATCGCCGCCAGCGTCGTCGATTTACCCGAGCCGGTCACGCCCGTCACCAGCACCAGCCCGCGCGGCATTTCGCAAATCTGCTCCACCACCTTCGGCAGGAACAGCTCATCGAGCGCCCGAATCTTGGTGGGGATGACGCGCAGCACCAGCCCAACGTTGCCGCGCTGCTGGAAGATGTTGACACGGAACCGTCCCAGCCCGGCCACGCCGTAGGCCATATCGATTTCAGTGGTCTCTTTGAATTTCTGCTTCTGCCGCGCCGACATCATGCTGAACGCCATGGTCAGCATGTCTTCCGCGCTCACTCGTGGCTGATCGGTCAACGGTACCAGTTCGCCATCGATCCGCAGGTGTGGATAGTTCCCCACCTTCAAGTGCAAGTCGGAAGATTTCCGTTCCGTGGCAATCCGCAGCAGATCATCAATATTCATCGCAGACGTTTTCCTGGGAGGCGGTTTGCCCCCAATCTCCGCCTATGATGAACCGAATCGTAACTTTGCCCAAGATGACCTAGGTAATGGCCCCACTGCGGCAGGTAGACAGCACCTTAAGTTCGGGGAGAGACCAAGGTTTAAGAAGGGCACGACTTCAGTCCTTAGCCTGCCCTGAGCAAGCGAAGCGCGCCGAAGGGTGCCGCAACTGCCGGAGAGTTGTCGCGCCTTTAGCCGCTGAGATTTGCTGCTGGCAGGCAAAGGAATTTTTCAGCGGCCCGTCAACCAACTGCGATAAGCCAGGACCCGGTCCAATGAGTGTAATCGCGATTTAACGCCAATGGGGGCCTTGCAAAATCCTGCATCTTGAGCTCGTCCCGCCCCGGAGGAGAATCGTGGCTCCCGTCAGGAGAACTCCCAAATGACGAAGCGAATGGCCTGCATCGTTTTTCTCTTTTGTGCGGCGACGATTTCATCGGCCGCACAGACTTACACCACGCTGCATATCTTCGAAGACTCAGACGGCGCCACCCCCGAGGGTTTGACCCAAACTACCAATGGAAGCCTCTACGGAACGACGGAGACGGGCGGGGATCTGACTCAATGCTTCGGCTCTGGCTGTGGCACGGTCTTCAGAATCACCACCGGGGGCACGCTAACGACGCTCGACAACTTCGAGCCAGCTCAGGGTGAATACCCAATCGGATTACCGATCGTGCAGGCCGCCAATGGCGACCTCTACGGGACGCTGGCGGAAGGCGGGGCCAGTACGGGCCTATGCTTATACGGCTACGGCTGTGGCGCCATCTACAAAATCACGCCTGACGGCGCGCTGACTGTGGTCTACAGCTTTTGCTCACAGAGCAATTGCGCCGACGGAGGCAATCCCACCGCGCTTATCCAAGCCACGGACGGGAGCTTCTACAGTACGGCGGGCTCAGGCGGTGCCAACTGCATCGCGTCCGGCGGCTGTGGAACCTTCTTCAAAATCACTCCCGACGGCACCCTCACGACGCTGTATAGTTTCTGCTCCCTGAGCGACTGCACGGACGGATCCGACCCCGGGGCCGTAATCCAGGCCTTCGATGGGAATTTTTATGGGACAACTGATTCAGGCGGCGCATACAACCATGGGACAGTATTCAAAATCACCCCCGCCGGCGTATTGACTACGCTGCACAGCTTTTGTCAGCAAAGCAGTTGCCCCGATGGCTATATCCCCGGTGCGTTAATTCAGGCCACAAACGGGGACTTTTACGGGTCAACGTACGCGGGCGGGGCCGCCAGCGGCGGCACCGTATTCAGCATCACCCCGACCGGTGCGCTGATCACAGTGCACAGCTTTGATGGCACGGACGGATCCTTCCCCTTCTCCACGCCTCTCCAGGGATCGGACGGGAACTTCTACGGGACGACGAGTTACGACAGCATCGGGGGCGGCGGAACGATTTACAAGCTGACTCCAGGCGGCGCGTTGACCACGCTGCACAGTTTTTGCTTCCATCTCATTTGCGCCACCGCCGGCAGCTTTCCCTATGGACTCGTCCAGGACACTAACGGGGATTTTTACGGTTCGACCGAAAGGGGTGGCAACGGCACCGGCGTCGGCCCTTACTGCTCAAATGGCTGCGGCACTATCTACAGCTTCTCTATCGGTTTGAAGCCCTTCGTTAAGACCCAACTCGCCTCCGGCAGGGTGGGTGCGTCCGTCACGATCCTTGGCACGAACCTAACAGGCGCGACTGGCGTCAGCTTTAACGGCACTGAGGCGAGCATCACTGCGAACTCAGCGTCCGAAATCAAGACCACTGTACCCACTGGCGCGACCACAGGATTCGTAACCGTCACCACGCCGAGCGGAACGCTCACGAGTAACGCCCCGTTCCGCGTGATTCCATAAACGAGAGAATGCGCTTCATTGTTAACGCTGGATGCAGGGTTGCCGCGCCTTAGGCAAGTTAACGATAACGGCGATTACACGCACTGATCCCGTCACATCTGAGGCGGATGTCCTTCTACGCGTCAGCGCCCATTCTCGCCGGAGTCCCGCGCCCGGCGGCCGCAATCGCCCCCTCGCCCTGCCACTTCCGCGCCAGCCCTTCCAGCTGAGCCAACACCTTCTCAATGTCCTTCATCTTCTCGGTAATGCCGTAAGTCACGGCTGGAGGAATCGTCTGTTCATAGTGCCGGAAGACAAAGCCCGCGCCCTCCAGCGTCCTCAGCCGCTCCGTAAGTACGCGCGAGGAGATTCCATCCACTTGCTTCCGGAGCACCCCAAAGCGCGTCGGTCCGTTATGGCTCAGCGCCCACAGAATGTGCAGAGTCCAGGGCCGCGTCAGCAGCTCGAGCAGCCCGCCGATCGCGCAGGGAGACGGAGGTTGAGAGGTTCGTCGCGGAGTCATATCGTTACTAGGTTACTCCATGGTTCCTACTATGTAAAGAGCTGGCAGTTATTTATTGTAACCAAATGCAACCGTCTCCTATCTAAGCAGACTGGTAACCGGAGGCTCTTAATATGAAACTGCTTCGCATCGATTCCAGCGCCCGGAAGAACTCCGTCTCGCGCCAGCTCACCCAGAAGTTTGTCGAGACCTGGAGAAAGCAAAACCCCACGGGAGAAGTGATCGATCGCGACCTGGCAACAACTCACCTTCCGCACATCACCGACGAGTGGATGCTTGCCGCCCATTCCGATCTCGCGAAGTTGACTCCCGCCCAGCGCGAAACTCTCTCGATTTCCGACGCGCTGGTAGACGAGCTGTTGGCGGCGGATACCATCGTGATCGGCGCGCCCATGTACAACCTTACGATTTCCGCTCCCTTGAAAGCCTGGATCGACCAGATCGTGCGCGTCGGCCGCACCGTTCTATGGGGACCGACTGGAACGGAAGGCGTATTGCAGGGAAAAAAGGTCGTCGTCCTCACCTCGCGTGGCGGGTCGTTTCGTCCAGGTACGCCCACCGCTCAGTACGACCACCAGGAGCCTTACCTGCGGCACATCCTTGGCTTTATTGGATTGAACGACGTCACGTTTATCCATGCCGAAAATCAGAAGCCAGGAGAACTGGCGGAGCCTTCGCGCGCCGCCGCCTTCGAGCAACTCCAGCAGGCGGCTGCCGCCGCGAATACATCCGCGGCCGCGCCAGAACTGCATCTGTAATTCAATTCGCCGCACCATACGCTGCGGCGAATGACAAAACTAAATTGTTGCCGTTCGCAGATTCTTGCATCACATGCTAACCAGTAGAAGGAGAGCCAAAATGTCGACTGCCAATTCAACCATTTCCTCCCGGTCGCAAGCACTGTCGATTCCATCAGCGGGAGCGGGTCCTATTGTCCTCCTAGGACGATTCCTGTTCGTGCTGATTTTCCTAATGTCGGGCCCTCGCCACTTTATGAGTCAGACCATCGCGTACGCGGCTTCGCAGGGCGTTCCGTTGGCCTCGGTCATCGTTCCCATCTCGGGTGCGATGGCTTTCTTCGGCGGCCTTTCCATCCTGCTTGGCTATCGCGCCAAGCTTGGGGCGTGGCTCATTGTTCTCTTTCTGGTGGGCGTCACTCCGATGATGCACAAGTTCTGGGGAGTGGCGGATCCGATGATGCAGCAGATGCAGATGATCATGTTTATGAAGAACGTTTCCATGCTGGGCGGCGCGCTGCTCATCTCGCAACTCGGGTCCGGACCCTGGAGTCTCGACGCGCGCGGCAAGTAGTCGTTGCGCTGGAACAGAGTATTTCAATTTCAAATCTTGCTTCGGCAAATCCAATTAGGAGAAAAGCATGTCGGATCCAACCATCCAAGTTCTACCCAAAGGTCCATACCTGGTCGCGGGAAGGGTCTCGCTTCTGGACGCCAGCGGCAACAAAATTGAAGCGGGTGAGAAGATTGCCCTTTGCCGCTGCGGCGCTTCCACCAACAAACCATTTTGCGACGGAACGCATACCAAGGTCGGATTCGACGCCGCGGCCGCAGCCGTACCAGGAAGCGCAGAATAAGCGCACCAACTTTGCTCGGGTTTCCGTTCAGCTGATTTAGTTCAGCAACGAAAGCAGCCGCCCTCGCGGAGCGGCTGCTTGGATCTTGCCGGTCAATCTTGCATCAGGCGGCGTTTCTTTGCGCCGGCTGTGCGCCCCTCGGGTTACAGTTCGATGCGACCGGATTATACGCCCACCGGTTGCTTGCTCTGCACCGGCACCGGCGTGAGCCAGCCGTGGCGGTCGGTCTTTTCGCCGCGCACGATGGCATAAAACTCTTTCTGGATCGCCTTGGTGATGGGGCCGATCGCGCCCTTGCCCACTTTGATTTTATCTACCGATCGAATGGGAGTGACCTCGGCCGCGGTTCCGGTGAAGAAGGCCTCGTCGGCGATGTAGAGCATCTCGCGCGGAATCATCTGCTCGACAATCGTGATGCCCAGGTCGCGCGCGATCTGCAGCACCGAATCGCGAGTGATTCCGGGCAGCACCGAGTTGCCCAGCGGCGCAGTGATCAGCTTTTCGCGATGCACGATGAACACGTTCTCGCCCGAGCCTTCGCTCACGAAGCCGTTGACGTCAAGCGCAATGCCCTCGGCAAAGCCGTTCACGATGGCTTCCATCTTAATGAGCTGAGAGTTCATGTAATTGGCGCCAGACTTGGCCATCGCCGGCAAAGTGTTCGGCGCAATCCGCGTCCAGGAGGAAACGCACACGTCGCAACCGTCGTGCTCGCCGCCCAGGTATTTTCCCCACGGGTAATTAATGATGTAAACCTCAGTCGGCGAGTTGAAGGGATTGACTCCCGCCTCGCCATAGCCGCGGAGAACGATCGGCCGCACGTAGCACGGCCACGCCCCGTTGCCGCCCACGGTTTCGAGCATGGCCTTCACCAGTTGCTCGCGCGTGTAATCCACGTCGATGCGGTAGACCTTGGCGGAATCGAGCAGGCGCTGAATGTGCTCGGTGGCGCGGAAAATCGCGGGCCCCGAAGGCGGCGAGTAGCAGCGAATCCCCTCAAACACCGAAGAGCCATAGTGGACCACGTGCGACATCACGTGAATCGTCGCGTCATCCCACGGGATGAGCTTGCCATTGTGCCAGATGTAGTCCGACTTCTCGATCGCCATGCGGAACTCCTTCGGGCTGAATATTTATAACGAGGGCTGAATCTTCCTCTGGCACTGCAGGGAGCGAGGCGCGAACCCAACCGGCGTTACAAAACATTATAGCCGAGGCGTCATTACCAGATAGTCTCGACCACCTTTGCCCGGCGAATGCGCGCATCCGCCGTGACCAGCGCCATGCCCTCAACCATGGCGGTCGAGGCGATCAAGCGATCCGCCGGGTCTTTCGGAAATCGCTCGGGCAGGCGCACGGCAAGGGCCGCTATCTCGGGCGTCACTGCCCGCAGAATGACCCGCGCTACCGTTTCCCGCACAAACGATTCCACGCTCCCCGTGACCGCGATCCGGCCGTTCTGCGCCAGCCACGCCAGTTCCCAAACCGTGATGGTTGCAGCCGCAATCCCCGCAGTATGTCGCTCCTGCTCCTGCCTGGCCTCGCGGATGGCCTCGCGGGCGTGCCGTGACAGCCGATTGGGATCGCTCGTCATCCACAGAAGAGCGTGGGTGTCGAGAAGAATCACTTATTTTCCCAATCTTCCGGGGGAGTAATTGGGCCTACGATATCTCCGAGGATCTTCACTTTGCCCGCCATGTAACCGAAGATATCGTCCCCCTGCTTTTCGGCGGGAACCAGCTTAACCACAGGCTTGCCGTGCTTGGTGACCAGCACCGGTTCGCCGCTCTTTGACACCTGATCCATGATCGCCAGGCATTGCGCCTTGAATTGACCCGCCGCTATCTGTTTCACAATATGGTCATAATATTATGACCATGGGAAGAAAGCAAGCAGAACCTTCTCCTACTCCGCCGGCCGGGTCCCCCATTTCTCGCGTCCTTTGCGAGAAGTGGGGCTTTCCGTCCGTCCGCGTTTCTGCGGGACTCTATCCGCCACCTCTACCGCCCGCATCGAGGCCTTTTTTCGCGAATCCAGCAACTTCCACGCTTCCTCGTAGCGCGCATGAACGCTCCCCTCATCATGCGGACTGACCATGACTGAGCTTTGCCCCATCAGCCTCTTCGCCGGAAAGACGTACCAGACGTCCTCCGGCAACACATAAATGGCGAGGTAGTCGACCTCCTCGACGGTATATTCCTTCAGGTTCCCGTTCGCTAGGTGGCAGTGATAGCCTTTTCCCTCGCGGCAGTCCGTGCCCTTCACCTGCACTCGCCTGATTCGCCCATCCTGCTCGATCCCGACGTCGTAACGTGCGGAATCTCCCCACGGCTTCGACACAACGTACCCGCGCTTGGCCGCCCGCGTCATAAACAACAGTTCTATCCACTCGCCCCGCTGCTTGTAGGTTTTAAATACTTCCATCCCGGTCGCCGGAGATTTCTCGCGTTTTTTCCCCAAAACTCACACCTCACAGATCCTTTGTCATTTCTGTCGTCATCTCGATGTCCCGCGTTTTCACGATCGGGACGAGAGCCTGCCCTGAGCCTGCCGAAGGGGATCCCCCGTGCACGCAGCTGGCGTTCATCCCGGAGGCGCACGCCCGTGTGTCTTCGAGCGGCAGGCAGAGAGGGTGGAGAGGCATTCGGGGAGGGTGGTTGGGCGGGTAAGCATACTAATACTAGTTTATGGAGGGGGTGCAAGGTCAGATGTCACAGGGAGGGTGTGGAAAAAGCGGAAGTGGGAAGGGCGATTGGGTTTCTCGTCCCTCGGCTTCCTTATTTACTCTTGTGCGGGAGGAGATGCAAAGCACTTTCGTGGTGGCGAGGTGGCACGGAGTGGGGATGGGTACCATCGGGCTGGCGAGGGTGGTGAATTCACTCGGAAGTATCAGGTACATCGGCTGGTCTACTTTGCGTCGTTTCGGAATGTGGGCGATGCGATCGCGCGGGAGACGGAGATCAAGAAGTGGCGGCGTGAAAAGAAGGTGAGATTGATTGAGGAGAGAAATCCGACTTGGGAGGATTTGGCCGAGGGGTGGGGCGAGGCGGCTGTGATGAGGGTGTCTGGGGAAAGCAGATTCCTCACCGGGCTGACGCCCGGTTCGGAATGACAAGAGTTTGGAGTAGATCAGGCTGCGGCCCGATACGGCTGGGCCGCTGGACAGCCGGGGCGGCTGTCCTCACATGAGTTTGTTAGTGGCCGACGGTTTCTGTGGGCCCGGGAACGGGTGTCGGAGTCAGGCTTGCTTTCACTGTCACGCCCGGTAATTCATCCCCACGAAAATACTTTTCTTTCTCTTTTAGATCCGCGGCTTTCATCTCGGGCATGGCTTCGTAGGGTTTGCTGTAGTCGTTAGCGGCGTTCCAGAACAAGAAGCCAATGCCGCCTTTTTCTTTGGCGGTGGCGACTTGCACTTTGATGTATTCGGGCGAGTAGGTCTTGGTGCGCCAGCGGAAGGCTTGCAGCCAGGGGCGGATGACGACTCCGCTGGTCTTATTTCCGTCAGGATGGGTGATGAGTTCGAAGCGCTGCATGGATTCGCCGATGAAGTGCTCGGGGGCGTCGCCGGGATGCTCGATGTTATCCATGCCGAAGAAGTGCGAAGGGTAGATCATGGGCGAGAGCACGTCGCAGTATTTCTCCATGCCGACAATGTCTTGTCCGGTGTGGGAGAGATCGACCTGGCGTTGCCAGGCCATGACGCCGAAGACATCGAGCGAGAGGAGCGCGCCGGTGGGGTGGATTTCGGCGTAGGCCTTCTTGAGGAAGGCGACGATTACGTCGGAACGCTGCATTGGGACCTTGCACGGACTTGCGTCTGCGGTGGTTCCGCCTCGCTTCGCTTCGGCGGGACGGGCGAGGCGCCCGTCTCCACATGGGCTGTTGCTGCTTCCATTTTGATTGTTTGTAGCTGGCTCGGTCTGAAATACGAAGCTGGCGTCTTTTTGGTCGCCTTCGGCGGGGAAGCGGACGTAGTCGAACTGGATTTCATCGGCGCCGGATTGGGCTACGAATTTGGCGAGGGCGATGTTGTAATCCTGAACTTTGGGGTTGGAAGAGTCGGTCCAGACCAGCTTGCCGTTTTCGCGCCAGGGCTGGCCGGTCTTCCTGGAATGCACGGCGAGTTCGGGATGCTCGACCACCATGCGCTCGTCGCGGAAGATGGCGACGCGGGCGATGGCGTGCATGTTTTCGGAATGCAGGAAGTGAATGAACTTGGGCAGGTCGCGAATGTAGACCTGGTGCTTGCCGAGCAGCGGATGCTCGAAGGGAATGTTGACGCTGCCATCGGAATCTTTGATGTCGAAGACGACGGCGTTGCCGCCGACTTCGCGCCAGTGGCGGATGATGCGGAGTCCGTGATCGCTGGCGGCCATGATGCCGGTGAGGTAGATGGCGCGGACTTCAAAATCTTTGGGAACGGCGACCGTTTTTTCGACGATGGGCGCGGGAAGGATTCCGGGGATAGTGATCCGCTCACCGGCTTTCAGAATGTTGCCGGAGCGGTTGCCGTTTAATTTACGGATGGCGTCGGCGAGCTCCGAGGAAGTCAAATAGGCGGTCTTGTTCAAATACCGGTGGGCGACGGCGGGGATGCTTTCGCCGCGCTTGGCGGTATAAATCTCAGTGCCGGGAGCGGCTTTAAGCTGCGACGAAGGCTGTAACGAAGGAATGTCTGCGGGCTTCGCTGCGGTGGAGAGTGTGGCGCTCACCGGTTGCAGTTGCGCGGCTTGCGCAGCGGAAGCGGCCACTGCCGGCACCGGCTGCGCACTCTGCGGCTGCGCCGCGAGGGCCGAAGAAAACCGTGGACTCAGCCGCATGGCGGCCACTCCGAATAGAAGACACGAGATTGCCGCAATGGTTAGAGCCGACGAGCGACGCAAGATTCCTCCATAAACCACCCAAGCCGGATGCTAATCTGCACACGGGACCGTTACCAGTTACTACCGGTCATCTCCCCTTTGTTCAATGGAGCCCGCGCCGGGTGCCTGGTAGCTGGGACGAGCGCGGCAGCAAGCGGCCTATAGAAACCCGTAGCCTATGAGTGAGTGGTCACAAATCGCGCGGCGTATTCGAGTGCCGCTGGGATTTCTCTTTGCGGTGCTTTATTTTTGGCTGGCGCGGCCGGCGTGGCGCTCGCTGGCTCTGGGTGCGATTTTAGTTGTGCCGGGGCTGCTGGTTCGGGCGCTGGCTTCGGGGCACGTGCGCAAGAACGAAGCGCTGGCCACTTCCGGTCCGTATGCTTATACGCGCAATCCGCTTTATTTGGGATCGCTGTTGATTGGGCTTGGATTCGCCGTGGTAGCGCGGAGTTGGTGGGTTGGGGTGGTGCTGGTGGTGATGTTCTTCGCGATCTATCTGCCGGTTATTCGAGATGAAGAGGAATTTCTGCGGCTGAAGTTTGCTGAGTTTGACGAGTATGCGCGGCGGGTGCCGAGGATGTTGCCACGATTTTCCCGGAGTGTTTACGGCAAAGATTCGGGGGGATTTTCACTGGAGTTGTATCTGAAGCATCGCGAGTATAACGCGCTGCTGGGAACGCTGGCGATGGTGGCGGGATTGGTGTTGAAGATGATGGTGTTTGTGGGGCCGGGGTAGAGATCACCGCAGGGAGCTCACAGCAGATTCCTCCTGTCTCCACTTCGCTCCGCTCAGTGTCGCGCGTCGGAATGACAAGGCCTTGGGCGGCGGATTCATGGATGGGCAGTAAGTCGGGCACACTGGTTTGGTATCTTGGGGACTTTACGGCGCGACTGGAAGTCGCGCCCTTTCAAATCCGCGGACCGCATTCACTCACTGGATCTGGAGTGGTTGTTTCAGGGTGAAGGTGTAGGCGGACTGGGCTGCGAGGACGACTTCTCGTTCGTCTCCTTCGGCGCGCTTGGCAAGGCCGCCGAAAAACTTCTTTACTGCGCCTTTAGCTTTTATCTTAGGTCCGAAGCTGCGAGCGGCGGTTGCGATCGCTTGATCGGTGTTATTGATGTTGACCGAGGTGAGGCGCAAAACTAAACTCGCCTCGCCGGCGAAATGGCCGAACGGTTTTGCGCTTACCACTGTGCCCACAATGTTTGCGCCGGAGGGAATTGCGGTCTGGCCGTCGACGATTACGTCTTTGTCGAGCGTGGCCGCGAAGGTTTGTCCGGTCTGGCTCGCCTTGGAGCCGAGATCTTCGGTAATGCGGATGGTGAGAGGCGTTCCGGCGGCAACAATGATGGGCTGCGGCGGGGCGGGCGGTTCGGGTTGAGCTGGGGCCGGCTGCGGAGGCTGGGCGGCAGTGTTATCTGTGGGTGGGGCGGGGTTGTTTGCGGGAGCGGGCGGAGTAGCGGGGACGCTTGCGCTGTTCTCGTTGGAGGGCTGGGATTCTTTGTGCTTGCAGGCGGGCAGGGCCAGCAGCACACAGACTGCGAGAATGACGGGTGCAAGACGGTATGTTCTGAGGGGACTGGAGACGACTCTGTCAGCGGCGTGTGACATGGCGCTTACGGCGTGGTTGGCTTGCAGACTCATTGCTACTCCTCGTTTGAGTTGGACCTGCAGTCTGTTGCTCAAGACTGGTCGAGCGGGGGGTGTTCAGGATAACTCATTTCTGGCGGATTTAGGCCGAGAAAATGGCGCGGCAGGGATGCAGTCTGATAAGGAAGCGAGCCAAACGCGCGATTAATGGGTCGCAAAGAACGCGACCCGTCGCGCGGCTCGCCCAGATTCCTCACGGCGCAAAGAACGCTTGTTCGGAATGACAATCAAAACTGCGCCACGCCGGTGCCGAGCAGCCGGGTGGTTTGCGGGCTGTCGCCGCCATCGTCCTGGATGTAAAGGATGGAGTCGCGGATGCCCGCATGGAGGGGCTCGAAGGTGATGGTGACCGTGCAGCTTGCCTTCGGTGCCAGGAATGAGCCGCAGTCGTTGGTCTGGGTGAAGTCGAAGGGCGCGTCGCCGCCATCGATGTAGATGAAGTGGGTGAAGCCCATGTTCTTCGTTCCCGTGTTCGTCAGGTGAACGTTGCGCGGGAGACTCTTTGTGCCCACTTTCTGTGCGGGAAACTTCAGTTGGCTCGCCGAAATGGCCAGCTCGGTGCCGATTCCGATCAGCTCTACGAACTGCGGCTTGGATGAAGCGCTGTCGTTGATGGTGATGCCGCCGCTGACGGCGCCCATCGCTTTGGCGGTGAACTCGGCGGTGATGGAGCATTGCGCGCCGGGCGCGAGGCTGCTGTTGCATGTATTCGCGGTCATGCGGAACGGGGGACCGCTGCTCGCCACGGATGAAATCGTCATTGGCGTTGTGCCGGAATTGGTGATGGTCACGGTTTGCGGGGTGCTGGTGGTGCCGAGGAGTTGATTCGAGAAGGTGAGTGGCGAAGTGGGAGAGAACGTACCACTGCCGGTGTTCAGCAGTGTGGTGACCTGTTCGGTCAGGAAGCCCGCAAACACGAGATCAGGTTTGCCATCGTTGCGGCGGGAGAGATTATTTTTGGGCTACTAATTCTCTGGCGCGGCTCAGCTCGGGGCGGATCGAGTTTGATCCGTCGCAGATTTTCAGCAGAAGGGCGTAGTACTCGGTGGCATCGTTCTGCTTGCCGGCGGCTTCGGCCGCGCGGGCGGCGCCGTAGAGGGCGTTGAAGCGGTTGGGATTCAGTTTGAGATCGGTTTGATACTCGGCGAGGGATTGCTGCGGGCGCTTGGCTTCGAGCAGCAGGTCGGCGAGTTGCTCGCGGGCGGGAATGCCTTCCGGTTCGTCGCCGAGTTTGTCGGTTTTATCGGCGAGGGCGCGGAGGCTGGCGATGGCTTCGTCGTCCTTGCCTTCGGCGTGCGCGACCCAGGCGGCGGCTTCCTGATAGTCCTCGCCGACGGCTTCTGCGTATTGGGTTTTCTTTTCGGTCACGAACTCTTTGCGAATTACGTCAATCCGATCCAGATCTTTGTGGGCCTGCGCAAGATTGCCGCTGCGGGCTGCGCCGATGGCCCGCGCCCAGTAGGTGATGGATTGATCTCCGCGCAGAGCGCCGGGGACGACTTGCAGGGCGGCAGCGTCGGACCAGTGGCGGAGTTCGAGATCGTAGATGGCGGGAAACTTGGTAAGGGCGTTGGTTTCGGGATCGAAATCGGAGCCGTACATGGACTTCATCTTGGGCATGGTTTTGACTTCCTCGATTACCTTGGCGGCGTCGGCCTCGCGTCCGCTCTGCAGGTAGGCGTAGACCAGGAAATCCATGGCGTGGAACTGGTGGCCTTCGCCGCCCATGTGCATGGCGGCGGTTTTACGGGTGGCGGCGATGGAGGCGAGGTTGGAGTTGATGTCATCCTGCCAGAGGCCCACGCGGGCGAAGATGTGCGAAGGCATGTGCAGGGCGTGCGGGGCAGCGGGCGCGACTTGCGCGTAGCGGCGGGCGGCGGGAAGACCGAGTTGCGCTAGTTGGGGCTTGTCGTAGCTGTGGATCAGGTAGTGAGCGACGCCGGGATGATCGGGCTCCGTGGCGAATAGTTTTTCGAGGATTGCGGCGGCCTGCTTGCGGTTGGCGAAAGTGGCGTCGTCGTGCGGTTCGGAGGCGAGCAGGGAGAGCGCATAGAAGACGGCGGCTTCGTGATCGTCGGGGTAGGTCTCGTAGATTTTCTTCATCGCGGCGGAATAGGCTTGGGCGCGAGCTTCGTGGTTGAGTTTCTTCGAGTTGCTATAGAAGGCGGCGATGGCCGCGATGTATGCCTTCTCGCGCGGGGTGGTGGGGCCGTCGGTGGTGTTGGCTTCGTGGACTTCGTCGACGCCGCGGAGGATGACTTTGGCTTCCGGATGATTCCAGAGTTGGTGCCACAGGCTCATGGCGATTCCCCAATGGGCCATGGCGCAGTGCGGATCGTCGGAGGCGATCTGCAGGAATTCTTTTTCCGCCTCTTCGTACCAGAAGGAGTGCAGCAGGGCGACGCCGCGCTCGAAGGGCTTCTGGACATCAGGAGAGCAGGAGACCGGGAAGGTGACGGTGCCGAGTTGCGCGGCGGTCAGGTCTTCGTGGTGAGGGTGGTTCTGGTCATCATCGGCAAGAGTTGTGTTGGCCAAGACGGCTAGCACGCAGACGGAGAAAAAGAGCATCCGCACGATACTTTTCATAGGAACCCCGCTGAGAAGGGAGTTTATTTGAGCGGGAAGCGCAGGGTCAAACTTCGGCCCGGTCCGAGTACCTCGCTGCGCTCGGTGGACAGCCCCCTTCGACAGGCTCAGGGCAGGCTCTTCGACTTCGCTCAGGGCAAGCTTGGGCGGCTGTCCCCACATGAGCACCCCGTAACGCCAATGGCGCAGGTGGCCACGGCAACCCTTTGCCGACCCCAGCGCAACAAAACTTGAGGAGTTCTGCACACATCTGCTACACTTCGCCGCAATTGGGCTGGGTCGCGTTACGGCCACCTGGCATAGCTTGCATTCTTGCGCCAGGGCGCCGGGCAGAATCCGTGCGGTCGGATAGGTTCAGCCCACAGGGAGTAGCCATGAATGTGCACCCTGGGCCAGAGAAACGTCGCGTTCATCGGCGGGTCACTGATTCGGACCCCGTGTGGCGTGCTTTCCACGAAAACGAAGACTGGTATCAGGATCTGGTGGAGCACAGTCACGATCTGCTCTGCGTCCACGATCTTGAAGGCCGGCTGCTGTCGGTGAATCCTGCACCGGCACGGATGCTCGGCTACAGCGTGGAAGAGCTTCTGCAGATTCCCATGCGGGAGATTATCGTTTCCGAATTTCGACGGCAGTTTGATGCCTACCTGAACCAGATTGCACGCGTGGGGGAAGCGCGCGGCTTATTGGCCGTGATGACACGGTCAGGAGAGCCGCGCATTTGGGAATACCACAATACGCTGCGGACCGAAGGGGTGGCGAAACCGATTGTGCGGGGCGTGGCCCATGACGTCACCGAGCAAAGGCAGACGGAGAAACTGCTGCGAGAGGTCAGCGAGAGTCTGCTGGACAAGGTGCGCGAAAGCGAGCGCACGATCCAGGAGCTGAAGCTGTTCCGAGCCCTGGTGGACCAAAGCAACGATGCCATTGAAGTGGTGGATCCGGAAACGCTGCGGTTTCTGGATGTGAATGAGAGAGCCTGTGCGGAGCTGGGCTACAGCCGGGAAGAACTGTTGACGATGCGCGTTCTGGATATTGATCCCGCAGTTACCGACTCTTCGGCCGCGAAGATCAGGGAGGAGCTGCGGAAAACGGGATCGGTGGTAATCGAAAGCGTGCACCGTCGAAAAGATGGAATAACTTTTCCGGTGGAAGTGAGCACGAAACGGGTGCAGCTGGAACGGGATTATATTGTTGCCATCTCCCGCGATCTTACCGAGCGCAAACTAGCCGACTCGCGGCTGCAGGGCAGCCAAAACCGCTATCGCGCGGTGCATGACCGAGCTCCGGTTGGCATCTGCTGGGTAGAAACTGCGACCGGCCGGTTGCTCGGGGTGAATCCAAAATATTGCGAAATCCTGGGACGGACGGAACAAGACCTGTTGAGTCGCAATTTCCAGAGCCTGACACATCCCGACGACATGGCGGGGAATCTCGAGAAGCTGCGGCAACTGAGGGAAGGGAAGGTGCGGCATTACGAGATAGAAAAAAGGTATCTGCGTCCGGATGGAATGGTGCGCTGGGCGGAGGTCGAAGTTGTGGCCATGTGGCCGGAAGGCGAGGATCCGGTTTGGCACATGGCCATCGTCCAGGACGTCACCGAGCGCAGGGAGGCTGAGGAGGCCCTCCGAACCAGTGAGCGGCGCCAGCACAAGATCGCAAAGCAATTGGAGGTAGAGCGTGCCCGCCTGATCGAGGCTCAAGCCGTGGCAAAAGTGGGCAGTTGGGAAATCGAGCTGCCAAGCCTTGAGATTACCTGGTCCGAGCAGACCCACCGAATTTTTGAGACCGATCCCGCCCATTTTCATCCCAGGCGTCCGGACTTTGTGGAATTTATCCATCCGGAGGATCGCGCGAAAATGGATGCAGCCTTTCAGGATTCGCTCGACAAGGGTGCAGCCTCCAACGTCGAATACCGGATTGTCATGGCAGACGGTCGCCTCAAAGTTTTGGAGGAGCAATGGAGGGTTTTTTACGATGAACAAGGGCGGCCAATTCGCCTGATGGGCACCTGCCGCGACATCACGGAGCGCAAGCGGGCGGAGGAGGCACTGAAGAAGTCGGAAGAGATGTTTTCGAAGGCCTTCCGGCAAAGCCCACTGTCAATCACGTTAACGAGCATCAAAGACCATCGTTACCTCGAGGTGAACGAAGCGTTTGAACGTATGACGGGCTGGCGGCGCGAGGAAGTGATTGGACGCACGCCGTTCGACATTGGGCTCTGGATGCATCCGGAGGAAAGAGTGGAACTGGCGAAGCAGCTCCTGAGCGAAGGCTGTCTGCGCAACGTGGAGGCTCCGTTTCGCAGAAAAGACGGCGCTATCCGGAGCGGCCTGGGAACCGCGGAAGTGATCGAGTTCAATGGCGAGCCGTGCGCGATTGCTGTGGCGGCGGACGTGACCGAACGTAAGCAGGCGGTGGAAGCGCTGCGGCGCAGCGAAGAGAATTACCGCATGTTTGTCTCGCAGAGTTCTGAGGGCATCTTCCGGCAGGATCTGGATGCGCCGGTTTCCATTGATTTGCCGGAAGACGAACTGGTTCATCACATCCTGCACGACCATTACCTGGCGGAGTGCAACGACGCGCTGGCCAGGATGTATGGGCTGAGATCAGGTCAGGAATTTGTGGGCAAGCGTTTGACAGAAACGGTGGTGGCTGACGATCCGCACAACATCGAACTGACCCGGGAGTTCATCCGCAACGGATTTCGGGTGTTGGATCGCGAGTCTCACGAAGTCGATATGCAGGGCAATCCCAAGGTCTTCCTTAATAGCATGATCGGCACCGTGGAGAATGGAATGCTGGTGCGGACCTGGGGCATTCAGCGGGACGTGACCGAGAAAGTGAAGTTGGAGGAAGCCCGGCGGAAGGCGGATGAGGACCTCCGCCAGAGTGAACAACGCTTCCGCATCGCCCTGGCGGGTTCTCCCATCACGGTTTTCAACCAGGACCGCGATTTGCGCTACACCTGGGTTTACAACGTGCAGGAGGGTTGGAGCGAGCAGGACTATCTGGGCAAGACGGACGAGCAGATCTTCGAGCCCGAGGTTGCGGCACGAATGGCGGCGATAAAGCGGCCGGTACTGGAGAGCGGTCAAGGCACACGGCAAGAGTTTTCGCTCACGGCGCACGGGAAAACTTGCTATTGCGACATTACGGTGGAACCGCTGTTCGATGCCGCGGGCCAGGTAGTGGGAGTGAACAGCGCCTGCGTCGATGTAACCCGGATGCGCGAAATCACGGAGGAACTCCGCGTGGCCAAGGAGAAGCTTTCGGAAGAAAAGCTTTACCTGGAACAAGCCATCGACAGCGAACTGGGGTTTGGAGAAATTATCGGACGCAGCAGTGCCTTGAAAGAAGTCATGGAAAAGGTGGCCAAGGTGGCGCCCAGCGATGCGACGGTACTGCTGCTGGGCGAAACCGGAACCGGCAAGGAGTTGGTGGCGCGGGCGCTGCACCGCCTGAGCAATCGGCAGCACAATAGCTTCATCAAGATGAACTGCGCCGCGATCCCTTCCGGCCTGCTGGAAAGCGAGTTATTCGGTCACGAGAAAGGCGCCTTCACCGGCGCGGTTGCCCGGAAACTGGGCCGGGTTGAGTTGGCGGACAATGGCACGCTCTTCCTGGATGAAGTTGGGGAGATTCCTCTGAACCTGCAGCCCAAGCTGCTGCGGGTGCTGCAGGATATGGAATTCGAACGGCTGGGCGGCACGCAAACATTGAAGGTGAATTTTCGTTTGCTGGCGGCGACCAACCGGGATCTGCCGCAGAGTGTGAAAGAGCACGAGTTTCGCAGCGATTTGTATTACCGGCTGAACGTGTTTCCCATCGTTATACCGCCTTTGCGCGAGCGGCGCGAGGACATCCGGCCGCTGATCGAGCACTTCGTGCGCAAGTTCGCCCACCAAATGAAAAAGTCCATTACCTTCATTCCGGCAAAAACCATGGAGACGCTGGTGGAATGGACGTGGCCGGGTAATATTCGCGAGCTGGAGAACTTCGTGGAGCGCTCGGTGATTCTGACTCCGGGTTCGGTTTTGCAGGCGCCGCTCTCCGAACTGCAGAACGCGATCGAAGAAGCTAAGCGTGGCGGCAGCGGAAGCTTTCGCGAAGTGGAACGAGACCGGATTCTTCGGGTGCTGCGCGAATGCAAGGGCCGGCTGGGCGGACCGGACGGCGCAGCCGCCCGTCTCGGATTGAAACGCACCACGCTCCAATCGAAGCTCAGCCATCTGGGAATCAAGCTTGGCGAGTATCGCAAGTAAGCCAGCGATTGCGCTGCTGACGCGGATGCGTAGATGAGGGTATTCTTTCCTGATGACACCACAGTTCAAGCGGGTACTGGAAGCGGCGGTATGGTTTGTCGTGGGCTTTGTGACTCACATGCTGCTGATCCACTTCCACAACCATCCGGGCTAGCGGGCCGGGGTGATTCCATCCAAGTGCAAAAAAGCCCCTCGCCTGCGCGAGAGGCTTTCTCCGAGAGGGACTAGGCCGAGAAACCATGTCTTCAGCACAGCGCAAGGCAGTCGAAAATCTCTCGGATTTGTTAACCAATGACGAGTTGGGCCAACTCGGGAAAGAACTGCCGCATGCGACTGAGCGGATTGAATGAGATAAATGGTAGGCACGAGGAGACTCGAACTCCTGACCTCTACCGTGTCAAGGTAGCGCTCTAACCAACTGAGCTACGCGCCTACGTTTGCACCTATTCTAATGTCGTTGCGTTATTGGCGCAACGTTGGCTGCGACGAAGGGATACATCCTCGCTTCCCCCTAGAATCTGAAAGACGGCGGGATTTGCCAGGGACTGCACGGCTGCTCAGCCTATTGGCGGATCATGAACCGCGGTTGCCAGTTGCAAAGTCCCGGCTAAGACGGCGACAATCGTTGCATGGCGAAAGACTCTGTGCGGGAGCGCGACGGGTTCGAGGTACAGACGACTGCGCGCGGTCCTTTCTTGCCTGGGGCCATCGTTGTGGTGACGCTGGGTAATCCCCGGGACAAGTTCTGGGGCATGACTCTGGCGCTGGCTCCGGAGGGACTGAGTCTGAGTGGGGTTGAACTGGCATCTTTTGAGGATTTTGTCGTGATGGTAAAGGATGGCGAAGCATTCAGTCCCGCGGTCGTGTTCTTCCCCATGCACAGGATCGAGCGCATCGAGCTTGATCTGCCAGACGGCAGTTTGCCTTCGCTTTCGCAGCGCTTCTTGGCCAAGACCGGCCGCGATCCCGCCGGGTTGCTGAACCCTGCCGAAGCCAATAGTAAAATCGATTGTCGCGCCGGCCCTCTGGGTTCCGCAGTCAATCCGGCTGAGGACCCGGCATGAAGCCGTCTCAAATCTTCACTGCGCCCAATCAACTCACGCTGCTGCGGATGGTTTTTGTTCCTTTTATTGTGATCGAACTGGTGGAAGGGCGCTATTTCCGGGCGTTGGTTCTTTTCGTGATTGCGGGATTCAGCGACGGGTTGGATGGGCTGTTGGCGCGCAAGTTGCACCAGCAGACTTTGCTCGGCCAGTATCTCGACCCGATCGCAGACAAGCTCCTGCTGAGCACGATGTTTCTGGTGTTATCCATCCTGCACCGGGTTCCGTGGAAGTTTACCGTGCTGGTCTTCAGCCGCGATATTTCCATCCTGGCCGCGAGTGCCGTGCTGTTTGCGATCGCGGGACTGCGCAATTTCCGGCCCAGCATTTTCGGCAAAGCAAATACGTTCTCCCAGATCGCAGCGGTCTTCTTCGTGATGCTGTTTTCCGTACGTCCGGCGCGCTGGATCTGGATTACACGTACGGTTTTTCTGCGCGCCACGTTCGCGTTCACGATCATCTCGGCGCTGCACTACGTTTTTCTGGTGCAGCACCGCCTCCGGTTGCACGCGCATGCGCTGCCTCCGCATACTTCCGCCGACATGCCTGCTAGTTGACCCTCTTTCTCACGGACCCCTAGAATTGAAAGTTCATCTCCGAACGCAGACTCACGCTATGGCCTTACGCCTTTATAACACCATGTCCTCGCAGGTTGAGGAGTTCCAGTCGATCCGCGACAAGGAAATCCGAATGTATGCCTGCGGACCAACCGTGTACGATTACGGGCACATCGGCAATTTTCGAACTTTTATTGCCGTGGACATGCTGCAACGATTCCTGCGCCAGTCCGGCTACACGGTGCAGTACGTGATGAACATTACGGACCTGGATGACAAGATCATCCACAATGCGGCGCGCGACGGCGTCAGCGTTCAGCAGTACACCGCGAAGTACGAGAAGGCATTTCTCGAAGACGCTGCCATGATCGGGATCGAGCGGCCGAAATTGGTGCGCGCCACCGAGCATATTCTGGCGATGGCGGATTTCGTGGCCAGGCTGGTTGCGAAGAAGATCGCCTACCGCACCGACGATGGTTCGTATTACTTCCGCATCGCGAGCTTTCCGCGTTACGGGAAACTTTCGAAGAAAGATTTTGGTGGGATGCTAAATGGAGCGCGCGTCGACGTCGACGAATACGACAAGGATAGCGCGCGCGACTTTGCCTTGTGGAAGGCGCCCAAGCCGGGCGAGGCTTTCTGGGAGACTGCGATTGGCCCGGGACGCCCCGGCTGGCACCTGGAGTGCTCGGTGATGTCGATGCAGGCACTGGGCGAGAGTTTCGATCTGCACGCCGGCGGTGAGGATCTTGTCTTCCCGCACCATGAAAATGAGATCGCACAATCGGAATCTCTTACGGGGAAGACGTTCGCTCGTTTCTGGTTTCACGTGCGTTTCCTGCTCGTTGAAGGCGAGAAGATGTCGAAGAGCCTGGGCAACTTCTACACCCTGCGCGACTTGGTGTTGAAGGGACACAAGCCGTCGTCGATCCGGTATCTGCTGACGTCCGTTCCGTACCGCAATCAGCTCAACTTCACTTTCGATGGGCTCAAGCAAGCGGCGGTTTCGGTGGAACGGCTGCGAGGTTTTCGCCAGCGTTTGGCCGCGGCGAGTTTTCCGCCTGGATCGCAGCCGGAGATGCAAACGCTCGCGCAGGAGACCATCGACCGCATGCGGGCTGCGCTCGATGACGATCTCAACACCGCGCAGGCGCAGGCGGCAATCTTCGAGATGGTACGCAGCGCGAATTCCGCCATCGATTCGGACCAGATCAAGAAGGACGATGTTGCGCCGCTGCTGGTTGCGCTAGAGAAGTTCGACGAAGTTTTCGCCGTGCTCAAAGATGACGATAGCCCCAAGATGAAGCAGGTTTTCGATTGGGCGCAGAGTGAAGGCCATGAAAAAGATATCAGCGGGGAATTGCGCGAGGTTGTGCAGTCGGGGCAGCTCTCCGATGGCGACATCGAAAGAAAGATCGCCGAGATGCAAGCCGCTCGTAGCGCGCGAGATTTCAAGGCTTCCGACGCGCGGCGCGCCGAACTCACGGCCGCTGGTATTTTGATCGAGAATACAAAAGAGGGCGTGCGCTGGAGGAGAAAGTAGAGGGCAATTCGTAATTTGGCGATTTAGTAATTTGGTAATTTGTGAACCGATCTCCCAAGCGTAGTTTGAGGGCCCAGAGGTTTTCAAATTACCCAATTACCCAATTACTAAACGGAAGTATGTACTTTACGCAACTCGCCTCCGTGCAAAACCAAACAAGGTAAGCGAGACCATTAGCCCGACGATTGCGACCGCGCCCGGCGTCGTGTAATCCGGGCCGGGCAGGTCGCATGTGGGGCATGGAACGTCGATGTTTACAGGTTCCTCTCCAGCATGTTTAAGCAAGTATTCTTTTTCCTCTCCGTACTTCGCTTCGGCATCGAGCAGACCCAAGTGGGATTGGACGGCACGCCAGTTAGCGACTGCCGCTTCTTTCCCGCTGATGCAACTTAAACATCGCGCCGCCTCCAGCGCGAATTTTAGTTCCACTTTCTCTTGATAGAGGGTGACACACATAAAACCGACAGCGACTAGAGTAACGATCAGTGCGATTATCGCCGCTGCTTTGATCGGATTCATAGATGGAAATTATTTCGGCCAGCCGCTTGGCGGTTTCTTCTTTTCCAGCGACTTCTTGATCGCCTTTTTCCAGTCGCCCTTGATCTTTAGGACATCCGGCTTAGGGCCGGGAGCCATAGGTTTCTTCGCCGTCTCTTTTGGTTTGTTCGCCATTGTTGACCCTATTGGCAGTCGATTCCGTCCGCCGTTTTCTTGCATTGCCAGAACGTGTCGTGCCCGTTGCCTGATACCCAAGGCTCATCGTGTCCCGCGCCCCGAATCCTTACCGAGAACATTTTGGCATCGTCGTAAACCGCGCTCTTCATCGCTGGATTGAATTTGCCCTGCGACCACGCAACCCATGTGTCAACATCGCATAGCAGCAAATCGCCTCTCGCATCCGGCGGACTTGAAGTGCGCCCAGCCATTTCGCACTTCTTAATTTCTCCCATCTCCCATGTAGCAGCCTTTACGCTCTCGAAATCACCCTCCATGTAGGAAACGGGCATCGCCTTAGATCTTGAACCGCAGCCTGTAAGCACTACTACAACGAGGACAGCTAATGCCGCGATTCGGTTGCTCATTCGGGGCATTCCACTTGCAATCTGTATTCGATCTTACGACCCTTTAATGCAGTGGCGAGTCCAGCAAGTAGCCTATTGAATTCGATCAGTGTTTCGGTTTCCGCTCCGGCGGGAATGAAATTAGACTCCGTAGGACAGTGGCGGCACTTTCCGATAAAAAGCAGTCCAATGTTCGCGTCAACTTTCCCTATCGGTACGACCACGGCGGTACGACAGCCCGTACAGGTGAACCTCACCGCCACAATATCCTCCGGCGCAATGAAGCACTTTTTCTCGAAAGTCACTTAACACGCTCCCTAGTTGACGGACGGCTTGTACATCAACCGCTTTCCTTCGGCTGCTTTCACTGCCAGAATCGTGCGCTCTCCATCGTTCAACTTGCGATTGTTCCACAGAAAATCGAATTGCCACAGGTAACGATGTAAATATTCGCGGCTGACATTGTGATAGATACCCACGATGCCGCGTTTTACAAGAGCATGGCTGCTTTCCGCTGTGTTCGTGTGAGCAATTCCCCGAGCGTATTCCTTCGTAGCATGGCAGACGGAAGTGTGACCTGCATACTCTGTTCCGATTCGCCGATACGCTGGAAATTCATCTGTCATCAAATGTGCGCTCCGATCAATTTCCTCACGGATTGCGCTTTCGATTGTCTCAGTGGTCACATCAGCCACGATTCGGCGGCGAATCTGTCCTTGGCGTTCCACAGCGCAAAATACCGGAGTCTTGCTGGTGCCGCGCCCACGGCGGCTCGTTCCTTTGTAGCGCGGCTTCCGTGGCCCGATATAAGTTTCGTCGCATTCAACCATCCCGGTTAACTTTGGCAGGTCTGTATCAGGAGCCATCGCAAAGCGAATCCGGTTCATTAGGAACAATGCCGACTTGTAGCTGATCTGGCATTGCCGCTTGATCTCCAGAGCGGATACGCCTTTCTTGGAAGTGGCCGCACGCCAGAACGCATAGCACCAGTGGCGAAGCTCAATCCGCGATTCCTCGTAAACCGTGCCGATTCTCACCGTGTACTGCTCCTTGCAATCCCGGCAACGCCACAAGTAACGGCTGCTCCGTTCGCCCGTCTTGGCATCCTTCATCTGGTACACGTCCACGCTGCCACAGCGCACACAGCATGGAGTGTTCCCCCATCGCTGCTTTTCCAAAAACTCAACCGCCGTCAGTTCATCGGAGCACGCCAGCGGGATGTTCTCGATTACGTCCGACTTCGATAAGTTGTGTCCCTTTTTCATGCTTTGATCTTAATACTTGGCGCAACTTGTGTCAAGTAGAAAATAAATTCAATGGCCTAGAAGATCGTCAAGCGGGAAAATTCTGCCCTCATCGCTTCAATTTCTTTGACGATCTCTGGTAGCGGCTTCATTTGCGGTGGAACATCTTTCTCGTGATCGTAATGGTGCCCGGACTTTTCCATAGCCTTCTGTATCACCAACGGCAGGGCTGGTCGCCTCATAACAAAGTTCATGGCGTGGTACAAAACCTCGCGCTCCAAGCGGTCATATTTCTGAAACAGGGCTTCCCACCTTTCGATTCGGTCAAAGGGAACAAGCCCGATCTTGTCTTGAAGAATAAATCTGATTTCTGTCTTTAAGCCGCACGCCTCTACGCTAGATTTCACTCGATAGATGACATACGCAGCAAGCACCGCTACGGAATCTAGCGTCGGATAACGAGGATAGAGCGTATTAAGCAACGCCGTCGCAACCGAATCGCCGATGCCTATGCAGTCGAACGGCGGTTCGGATTTCTTCAACAGCATCCCATCGACATTCCACAACTTAGTAACCTGTTTGTGTCGTGCCGCAATTAGGAGCGAATAGTCCGGCACATGNNTGGTCATCATCAAGTTTCCCTACGAAGGGCAGGACTTGCTCTTTGTAAAAGTCGCGCACAAGAGTTCGCACACGTTTCTCAAGTTGATCTGGCGATCCGCGAAACTTTTGAAACATATCTACGATCTCTTGAGACACGGCGGTCGCATATGAGTCCCATCCGGCTCCCGTGATATTGATAGCCCCGGATGGATTCGAGCGGAATGCTCCCCGGATTTTCCCGCTATCTACCTTCGCGCTGATTCCCTCATAAGTCACCTGCGTATCGCTGGCAGTGATGTACGAGAAGTTCCCAGCCTCAAGATGCATTGCGATTGTCATTTGCCGCCTCTTTGGAAGCCGCAACGGTTTGGGTCTAGGGAACGGTCGCGGTCGCGGGGGTATCCTAAACATGGGATTCCTCCGCGCCGCCTATTATGCTGTATTCTGAGGGGGTTGCGTAAAGTGCATACTTCCG
>PLIO01000146.1 GCA_003140075.1 Acidobacteriaceae bacterium
GAAGAGCAGTTCGACGAGGTGCTGGAAGAGCTGTGGGTGCTGGAGGAGCATGGCGAGATCGCGGAAGTCGAACGCATGGAGGTCCACGGCGCGCTGCCGGTGAGCCTGGCGATTGAGAAGATGATGCATATGGGTCTGGTGGTCTCGGCGCCGCATCCGCCGCTGGCGCACGGTCACAAGCCGTTTGTAAATCCCTGCCACGATGCGCTCAAGCCGGTGGCTGCGTCGATGGGCGATGGCACGCTGATCGTGGAACTCACGCCGCGCGGCCGGGAACGGGCGGGCAGCATTATCCGGCGGCATCGGTTGGCGGAACGCCTTTTCACCGATAGTCTGGCTATGGACAGCGAATCGGAAATCGAACAGCAGGCCTGCAAGTTCGAGCACATCCTCTCGCCTGAAGCTACCGATAAGATCTGCGCTTTTCTTGGACATCCGCGTACTTGCCCGCATGGGGCTCCGATCCCGCCGGGAGGGTGCTGCGGACGAAGCTCCGAGTTTGCCGGAGCAACGGTTTCGAGTTCGACCGCGCGAGAGCCGTCGTAATTCGTCAGACGAACAATGGTGGTCATCGGCCCGAACTGTTCCCCACTGCTATCATCGGGATAAGTCCAAGCGATGCACGCTCGCCATCCCACTATCGGCGTATTCGATTCCGGCTTCGGCGGGCTTACTGTCCTTAAAGTATTACTTGAGCTTGTTCCCGACGCCGACTACCTCTACTTTGGTGATACTGCCCGCCTGCCTTATGGTTCCAAGTCGGTTGAAACCGTGGCGCGTTACGCGGTTGAGGCAGCCCATTACCTGGAAGGCCACGGAGCCGAATTGCTGGTCATCGCCTGCAACACGGCTACGGCGCTGGCTCTTGAACGCATCACGGCTGCGGCCCACGTTCCTGTAGTGGGCGTCGTTGAGCCGGGCGCTGAGGCGGCGGCTTCCGTCAGCAAGAACCGGAAAGTCGTTGTCCTCGGGACCGAGGCTACGGTCAGCAGCCACGCTTATCGCAAGGCGCTTGAGGCTCGGGGCCTCGATGCGCGCGAGAAAGCTTGTCCGCTGCTGGTGCCGCTGGTCGAAGAAGGGTGGGTCGAGCACTCCGTCACCGAACAGGTCGCCCGCATCTACCTGGATGAGGCCTTTGCCGACGGATTCCGCGATGCGGATGCTCTTGTGCTCGGGTGCACTCACTATCCGCTGCTCAAGCCACTGCTGCATCGCGTCGCGCCGTCGCATGTGAGCATTGTGGATTCCGCGGAGTCTACCGCTCGGGCAGTCGCCGAGCAGTTGCGATCTCTCTTGCCGGCTTCACCAGCGATTCGTGAAGAACGCCGCGCTCGGCCGCGTCTCAAGTTCTTTGCTACGGATTCGGTGGAGAAATTCCGGCGCTTGGGCGAGCGGTTTCTCGGCCGGGCTATCGAAGATGTCCGGCATGTGGACTTGAAGGAATAAGTTCACCCCGCAAGATTCGGATGGCGCACTGCGTCAGCATGGAGTTAGTGTGTCCGAGTGACGGTCGGAACAGTCAAATCAGAAACGGCAGCCTTGGAAGCAAACCGAATGCACCCGCTCGATAACGTCATCTGGAACGCACTATCCACTCGGCAGACTCACCTCGCTGAATCTTTCGGCCAGGCACGCCGGTTTATACCGGCGGTCACATCCCTGGGCGGTTTGCCTGCGAACACGCCCGAGGCCTACGAATCGCTGGTGGGGTTGTTGAGCACCGGCGACGACGTCAGGCTGTTTCTGGACCAGCCATATCAAGAGCGCCCCGGTTTGAATCTGATCGCCAGTGCTCCCCTGCTGCAGATGGTTTGCGAGAATGGCGGCCTGCCAGGCTCGCAGGCCGGCTCCGACGCGGAATTCGTCGAACTCGGAGCCGGAGATTCGCCTGCGATGGTGGAGCTTGCGGAGCTTACTAAGCCCGGCCCCTTCGACAAACGCACCTACGAATTCGGCACATTCCTGGGAATCCGGCCCGACGGAAGACTCGCGGCCATGGCGGGTGAACGTTTGAAGGTCCCTGGATATACCGAAGTGAGCGCCGTTTGCACGCATCCGGAGCACACGGGCCGCGGCTACGCCCGCGTTCTGATGACGGAGGTGATGCGGCGCATCCGGAGCCGGGGAGAAGTGCCGTTTCTGCACGTGCGCGAGGATAATACGCGCGCGATTGAGTTGTACCAGAGGCTGGGGTTTCGCGTGCGGCAGCGGTCACAGTTAGCGGTAGTCCGAAAGCAGAATCGCGAAGAGGTCTGAATTCAGCCGGCGGCTGAAGCCGCTGTTGATTTATAGGGTTTTAGCGGCGCGACTGAGTCGCGCCCTTTCAAGTCCGCCGCGCGGATCGACTTTACGACCCAAGCACGTGTTCCTCAGTACAGGTGGAAGTCAACTTCGACGGCCATTTCAACGTTCACGGGGTGACCGTCCTTCAGGCCGGGCTCAAAGCGCCAGGTTTTCACCGTCTCGATGGCCTTTTCGTCCAGTCCCATGCCCAGCGAGTTCACGACGCGAATGTTGGTAGGGCGGCCATCGGCGGCAACCACGATCATCAAAGTGCACGTGCCTTGGTACTTTGCTTTGCGGGCTTCCTCAGAAAACTCTGGGACCGGGGAGTAAATCGCTCGCGGCGGGGTCACTCCCTTGCCGGGACGGTAAAGGCCGCCACCTGCACCTGCTTCGTCGCCCGGCCCAAGTCCGCGCCCGTGCCCTGACCCGATGCCGCCCCCTGAGCCCGTGTCGCCAATGCCGCTCATGCTGCCCTGACCGTTCGATGGAATGACGGCAGTCGATTTCGGGTCGCCAAGGTTTGGCATGCTGTTCATAGCCACCTTGATATCGGGCGGCCCGAGAAGTGTGGGATCAACGGCCAGCTTAGGATTCGGATTGCGGATGACTGCTTCCGGCGGCGTGATCTGCCGCAAGGCAAACTTGGGCGCATGTCCCTGCGAGGCCTTGAGGATATCGTGATCGCCCCCGCCGCCACCGCCGCCAGCCTGCGTCTTCGCGGGCTTCAGCGCAACGTAGTCTCCGGGATCGACCAGCGCAATCGTGGACTGCGGTTTGGCCTCGACCCGGGTGACCCAGCGCCGGCCAAGAATCGTGCCGCCGATGATCAATGCAATCACTATCACGTGGGCTACGGTAGAACCCAAGGCGCCGTTTTTCTTGTAGTTGTAGAAACCCCAAATATCTTTGACCGGGATGGGCTTCGATTCCAGCTTCAGCGGCGGAAGCTTCTTGGGAAAGAAGAACTCGTCCAGGCCGCGCGAGAGCGATTTCCACAGCGGCTCAAAGGTGTCAGGAGCCAGCAGGAGGTGGAGTTCGGGTTCGTTGCCTGGGTTCGCACTGACGTTCGGAGTGGCGTTCGGAGCGACGTTCGGATTGACTTCTGTTAATGCCATTGTTCCCCGGTTCGGTCTCCCTGGTGGGTCAGCAGAATACGTAGCTCTTGGGCGACGCTCCTCTTACACAGATGAGCAGTCTTTCCAGCAAGTTGCCTCTCTATTTTTCTTCTGTCGTGTCAGGATCGGGTTCGAACGCCCCCACCGGGCGGTTCAACTTCCCGACGCTTGCTGCTACCAAAATTGTACCTCTTCTGTCTCGCTTTACGTAGTGTATTCCAAATTCGTAGAGGCGTAGTGTTCGTGGAGGGAGTTGCCAGTCAACAGCCTGGTTCCTCGCCCGCAAGCCGCACCGTGCGGCGCATAGACGTTCCCTGCGCCTCTCCCTATAATGAGGAGATTCAATCATTTGGGAGAACCACACAGGGTGCCGTTCGAACTGAAATCCACCATCAATTTGCCTAAGACCGCCTTCCCCATGAAGGCGAACCTGCCCCAGAACGAGCCGAAAATACTGGCCCGCTGGGAGCAGACCGGAATCTACGAACGCATCCGCCAGGCCCGCAAAGGCTCGCCCACCTATATTTTGCACGATGGGCCGCCTTATACCAGCGGCCCCATCCATATGGGCACGGCGCTGAACAAATGCCTCAAGGATTTCATCGTCAAGTCCAAGACCATGTCGGGCTTCGATGCGCCCTACGTGCCGGGGTGGGATTGCCACGGCCTCCCAATTGAGATCAAAGTGGACAAGGAACTGGGCGGCAAGAAGCTGCAGATGCGCCCCAGCGACGTGCGCGCGGAGTGCCGCAAGTACGCTCAGAAGTTTCTCGACCTGCAGCGGGAGCAATTCAAGCGCATCGGCGTGTTTGGCCGCTTCGACCGGCCCTACGCCACCATGAACCCGCAGTATGAATCGGTGGTGCTCTCTACTTTCTTTTCGTTTTACGAGAACGGTTTCGTCTACAAAGGCCTGCGCGCCGTCTACTGGTGCATGCATGACGAGACCGCGCTCGCCGAGGCCGAGGTGGAGTACGAGAACCACACCAGCCCCACCGTTTGGGTGAAGTACGCGCTGCTCGATGACCCTGCGCAGGTCTTTCCCGCGGACATCGGCGCGGCTTTGGCGGGGAAAAAGGTTTCAACCATCATCTGGACCACCACCCCGTGGACTTTGCCTGCATCGATGGCGGTGGCTTTTCATCCGGATGAAGAATACGTTGCGCTGGAATCCGGCGGCGAGGTGTACGTGGTCGCGTCGAAGCTGGCGCAGGATGTGGCGGAAAAATGCAACCTCGCCGATCCGCGTGAACTTGCCCACTTCCCCGGCCGCAAGCTGGAGCGGCTGAACTTTCAGCATCCTTTTCTGGAGCGCAAAATTCTAGGCGTGCTGGCCGACTACGTCACCATGGACACCGGAACCGGCGTCGTCCACACCGCACCTTCGCACGGCGCGGAAGACTTCATCACCGGCGTTAAGTATGGGCTCGACGCAACCAGCAATGTCGACGAAAAAGGCATCCTGCGCAACGGACTCCCCGAGTACAGCGGAAAGCGCGTATGGGAAGCGAACCAGCCGATTATCGATTTGCTGAAGAGTCGTGGCGCTCTGCTGCACGCGGAGAAGACCGAACATTCTTACCCGCACTGCTGGCGCTGCCATAATCCTGTAATTTTCCGTGCTACCGAGCAATGGTTTATCTCCATGGAGACGCCGATGCCGGGCGGGAAGTCGAAGGACGACACACTCCGTACGCGCACGCTCGAAGAAATCAAGCATGTGAAATGGGATCCGGCGTGGGGCGAAGAGCGGCTCTCCAACATGATTGCTACCCGCCCCGACTGGTGCATTTCGCGGCAGCGCGTGTGGGGCGTGCCGATCGCAGTGTTTCTTTGCGAGGGCTGCGGCAAGCCGCTCAATGACGCGGCGATCAATCGCAAAGTGGTTGAACTGTTCGCGCGCTTGGGCGCGGATGCCTGGTTTACGCCAGAGCCGGACGCGATTCTTCCCGCCGGCGCGAAGTGCCCGCACTGCGGCGGCACAAAGTTTGAAAAAGAAACGGACATCTTCGACGTGTGGCTGGAATCGGGCGCGAGTTACTTAGCCCTCATCGGCGACGAACCCACGTATCCGTGGCCGTCCGATCTTTATCTGGAAGGAGGCGACCAATACCGCGGCTGGTTTCAGTCCTCGCTGCTCTGCGCCATGGGGACGCACGCCACGCCGCCCTACAAAGGCGTGGTCACCCCGGGATGGACGCTTGACGAAAAGGGCCAGGCCATGTCGAAATCCCGTGGCAACGACGTGGACCCGGTGGATATCGCTTCGCGGCTGGGCGGAGAAGTGGTGCGCCTGTGGGTGGCGTCCGTCGACTTTCGCGAAGATGTGGTGGGCTCGGAGCGGCTGATGTTGACGGTGGCGGAGAATTACCGCAAGATTCGGAATACGTTCCGCTACATTCTCGGCAACCTGGGAGACTTCGATCCGCAGGCGGACGCGGTTCCCTTCGAGAGCATGGAATCACTCGACCGGTACATGCTGCTCCAGGCTTATTCGTTTGCCACGGACGTGAGGAGTTCGTACGAGGAATTTGCTTTCCATAAGATCTATCACCGCCTGAATCACTTTTGCATCGTCGACCTGAGCGCTTTCTATTTCGATGTGCTCAAGGACCGCCTCTATATCTCCGCGCCCAAGTCGCAGGGGCGGCGTAGTGCGCAGACGGCGATCTGGCGCATCGGTGAAGCGCTAGTGCGGTTGCTCGCGCCCGTCATGAGCTTTACCTCGGAAGAAGTCTGGGATTACTTGCCGAAGACCGCGGGGCGTGGCGAAAGTGTGCACCTAGCTTTGTTCCCTTCCGCCGAGGACATTCTTGGCGCGGTGCAAACTTTGGCCTCTGCCGCAGAAGCAGAGGCGTCCGGCCAGGACTGGGCTACGCTCCGATCCGTGCGCGACGAGGTTCTCAAGGCGCTCGAAGAAGCTCGTAACAATAAGCTGATTGGCACGGGGCTTGAGGCTCAGGTCGCCCTGGCGGCGCCTGACCCGATTTATTCAGTGCTGTCCCGTCACGCCGATCAGCTGCGTTACTTATTCATCGTCTCGGCAGTAACGCTTACGCAAGCCTCCGGCAACGGCACGGGAGGCGTGCATGTTGAGGTGAAGAAAGCCGACGGCCGCAAGTGCGAGCGCTGCTGGAATTACTCGATCCACGTTGGCGAGGACAAGGCCTATCCAACGGTGTGCGAACGTTGCAGCGCCGTATTGAAAGAACTGGAAGGCGGCAGCTAGAGGTGGAATTCCGAGTTGGCTAAGAGAAAAGCAGGTTCCTCACCGGGCCTTCGGCCCAGTTCGGAATGACAAGCGGTTTTGCCGACGCCCGAAAGCTGAAGCCCGCAGCCACGCAGTCGAAAGCCCGTTTTACCGCAACTCTTCCATCGCCGCCTCCAGCGCTTCCCTGCCCGGCCGGGTCAGCGATTCCGGCAGCGTGGCCAGCGGCTGATCGACCATATTCAGCATTTCGAGGAAGGTTGGCGCCTTCGTGTTCACGTAGAACAGACCGGTCAGGACTTCGCCTTTGTCGTGCGCTTCGCTCAAGCGCGTCATGGCCGCGATGCGATTGGTGGGGTCGTAGTCTTCTTCGAGCTTGCGCAGCCGCAGGCTGGAGCCGTCGTGCATGGTCACGTTGACCGTGGTTCCGGGATCGTATTCCACGTCAATCTCTTCGAAGTGCGGCACGAAACTTATTTCCTGCAACGTCTCTTCGTGATCCTTTACGTATTTGTAAGACTTGGTCGAGCCTTCGTGATCGTTGAAGGTGACGCAGGGCGAGACCACGTCGAGCATCACGGTGCCGTGGTGCGCGATGGCGGCCTTCAGCAGGGCGCTCAACTGGCGCTTGTCGCCGGAGAACGAGCGGCCGACGAATGTTGCGCCCAGCTCGATCGCGAGGCCGCAGGTATCGATCGGAGGCAGATCGTTGATCACACCTGATTTCAGCTTCGACCCAAGATCGGCGGTGGCTGAGAACTGGCCTTTGGTGAGGCCGTAAACGCCGTTGTCTTCGATGATGTAGATGAGGGGCAGATTGCGGCGCATCAGGTGAACGAACTGGCCGATGCCGATGGAAGCGGTGTCGCCGTCTCCGCTCACTCCCAGCGCAATCAGATTGCGATTGGCCAGCATCGCGCCCGTAGCCACTGAAGGCATACGTCCGTGCACGGAGTTGAAACTGTGCGAGCGGTTCATGAAATAAGCGGGACTCTTGGAAGAGCAGCCGATTCCGCTCAGCTTCACCACGCGCTCCGGCTGCACGCCCATGTCATACATGGCTTCGACAATGCGCTCGGAAATGGCATTGTGGCCGCAACCGGCGCAGAGGGTGGTCTTGCCGCCCTTGTAATCGATTACGGTAAGGCCGATGCGGTTGGTCTTTGGTTCTGAAGATCTGGGTTCAGCAGGCGTGGTCGCCATTTACTTACCCTCCATGGTGCTGAGTTCGTCGGTGACGGAGCGCGCATCGAGCGGCAGTCCGTCGAGATGGCTGATGGTGCGCAGCCGCGTGGTGAGTTCGGGTTTCAGGTCGAGCTTGAGCAGGCTGAGCATTTGCGCGTCGCGGTTCTGTTCGACCACGTAAACGCGTTCGTGCTGCTCGATGAAGTCATGCACTTCCCGCGTGAAGGGATACGCCCGCAGCCTTAAGTAGTCGGTTTCAATCGCGTACTCGGTGCGCAACTGATCACGGCTTTCGATAACGCCCCAATGCGATGTGCCGTAGGCGATGATTCCGATCTTTTCTTTGGAAGAGCCGGCGTTCGCGCCCCTGAGAATCTCGGGACGGGGAACGAAGGAGCGCGCGGTTTCGAACTTGCGATTCAGCCGCTCCATGTTGTTTTCGTAATCGTCGGGGCGTTCGCTGTAACTCGATTTATCGTTGTGTCCGCTGCCGCGAGTGAAATAGGCAGCAGAGGGATGATCCGTCCCCGGCAGCGTGCGATAGCCTACGCCGTCGCCATCCAGGTCTTTATAGCGGGCAAAGCCACCCAGCTTGTCCAGGTCTTTTTTGTCCAGCACTTTGCCGCGCTTAATCGGCGTAGTCGGATACTCGAAAGGATCGGACATCCAGTTATTCATGCCGAGATCGAGGTCGGACATGACGAAGACCAGCGTCTGGAACTGCTCCGCGAGGTTGAAAGCTTCCGCGGCCATGGTGAAGCACTCCGCTGCCGAGCACGGAATCAGCATGATGTGCTTGGTGTCGCCGTGCGAAAGGAAAGCCGTGGCGAGAATATCGCCCTGCGAAGTGCGCGTGGGCAGGCCGGTCGAGGGACCGACGCGTTGAATGTCCCAAATCACGCCGGGAATCTCGGCGTAATAAGCCAGCCCGGCAAACTCTGACATCAGCGAAATGCCCGGACCGGCGGTTGCGGTCATGCTGCGCGCGCCGGCCCAACCGGCGCCAATCACCATGCCGATGGCAGCCAGTTCATCCTCCGCCTGTACGATGGCAAACGTGGCTTTGCCATCGGGGCCGATGCGGTAATCTTTCATGTAATCGATCATCGTCTCCACCAGCGAAGACGAGGGCGTGATGGGATACCACGTCACGACGGTGCACCCGGCAAACATGCAGCCCAGAGCCGCGGCCGAGTTGCCGTCGATGATGATTTTGCCGGCAGTCTTATCCATGCGTTCGATGTAGAAGACTCCGCGCTTCTGCAGATTGGCCTTGGCATAGTCGAATCCCGCTTGAGCGCCGGCCAGATTCAGGTTAGCGGCTTTCGCCTTCTTGGCGAACTGCTTGCGGACCGCTTTCTCCACCTCAGCCATTTCAATTTCGAGCAGCTGTGCGACCACGCCCACGTACACCATGTTCTTGACCAGTTTCCGCAACTTGGCCTCAGGGCAAACGGTGGCGACCAGTTTGTCGTAGGGGACCGAATAGAAAATCAAATCGTTGCGCAGCTTGTCGAGAGCCAGAGGTTCGTCATACAACACGGAAGCGCCAGGCGCGAGTGACATCACATCGTCCTGGGCGGTTTCGGCGTTCATGGCGATCAGGAAATCGATTTCCTTCTTGCGGCCGATGTAGCCGTCTTTATTGGCGCGAATGGTATACCAGGTCGGAAGTCCGGCGATGTTCGAAGGAAAAAGGTTCTTCCCGGAAATCGGCACGCCCATCTGAAAAATTGCGCGCAACAATACCGTGTTTGAACTATTCGAGCCCGAGCCATTCACCGTAGCGACTTGAATGCTCATGTCATTAACGATGCGCTTCGGTCCCAGTTGCCCGCCCGTGCCGTGGGGCGCAACATCCATAGTAGCCATCCAACACCTTCCTTATGATTAGCGGGCAGAGTGGATCCGCCCGAACTTCCCCAAGTGGCAAACATCCAATTATACGGCGGCAGAGTTTGCGCGGCACATCAAATCGCGCGCCGGAGCTGGAAGGAACCTGTTTGGGAACGACACGAAGGTCACTGCGGACCTAGGATTCCATCTTGAAAAACTGGGCCATGTTGCGGAACTTCGTATATCGTGACTCGACTAATTGCGCGGGTGAAAGTTTTTTGAGCTCCGCGAAGTGCTTCTGCAGGCTCACATCCAGCAGGTTCGCCGCCGCTTCATGATCCCGGTGAGCGCCGCCTTCGGGTTCGGGCACGATATCGTCAATGCAGCCGAGTTCGCTGAGATCCGTGGCGGTAATGCGCATGGCTTCCGCCGCGAGCTCTTTTTTCGTGGAGTCCCGCCACATGATGGCGGCACAGCCCTCGGGTGAAATCACCGAGTAAATAGAGTTCTCCATCATCAGCACTCGGTCGGCCACGGCGATGGCGAGCGCGCCGCCACTGCCCCCGACTCCAATCACGGTGGCGATGATAGGGACTTCAAGGCGCGCCATTTCGCGTAAGTTGTGCGCGATCGCCTCGGCTTGACCGCGCTCTTCGGCGTGAATTCCGGGGTAAGCGCCGTCGGTATCCACCAGCGTAAAGATCGGCCGGCGAAACTTTTCCGCGACCTGCATAATGCGTAAAGCCTTGCGGTAACCTTCGGGGTGCGGCGTACCGAAATTGCGGTACACGCGCTGCTTCATGTCCCGGCCCTTCTGGGTGCCGACGACCAGAATCTCCTCGCCGTGAAAACGAGCCATGCCGCAAACGATCGCCGCATCGTCGCCGAAACTGCGGTCGCCGTGAATCTCGCTGAAGTCGGTAAACAAGCGCTCGATGTAGTCCAGCGCCTGCGGCCGCTGCGGATGCCGCGCCAGTTCCGTCTTCTGCCAGGCGGTCTGCAAAGTCTTCATCTCCTGCCGGAGGATATGGACGCGCTCCTGAAGCTTGGCAAGCTGACGGTGCGTCTGCTCATCTTGCCCGGCGTCGGCCTCGATGAGCGCCACCTGCCGCTCAATCTCTTCCAACTCCTGCTGTGCTTTCTGGGTTGTGTCCATGGTTTAGGCGGGCCGACACTAGTAAAATATCCCTAACTGATCACCCGCACACTGCCGCGCCCACACAACTGCTCTACTCGGGCGATGAAGTTGCGATCCGGCATCACATTATAGCCTTCCGCCTCCATCACCACCATGAAATCACCCGCACGTTCCACGTCGAATAACACCCGTGCTTCGCCTTTGCGTTCCTGAAATAGCTGGTGCAGATCGTCCACCGTGGACTCCGCCGAAGTTTCGAGCGGCACTCGAATGCGAATGGCGCGCGGTAGAGGAACCTTCGCATCTTCGAGCGGCATGATTTCAGCTGCCGTAATCTTAGGATTGGTGCCCTCTTCGATGCGCACTCCGGCGCGCACCAGCACGGGAACTTCGAGCTTCACTCTGTCCCCGATTTTCTTGTAGGCCTCCGGAAAGACGATCATGTCGAGGGAGCCGGACATATCTTCGAGCGTGGCTTGCGCGTAGAAGTCGCCGCGCTTGCTCTTGAGGACGCGTACGTTGCCGATGATTCCGGCGGTCGCGATGGTTTCGTCCTTGCCGGTCGATTTCGTCATCGCGCCGATCTCCGCAATGCTCAGCGCTTGCAGGTCGGCCAGCTTGTCTTTGTATTTCTCCAGCGGATGCCCGCTGATGAAGAAACCCAGGATTTCCTTTTCCGCCGCCAGGCGCGCCTGCTCGTCCCAGTCCGGAATATTCGGCAGTCTGTCGTTGTTCGCCTCGGGCTCTTCCTGCTGAAATACTCCAAACAGCCCGTGCTGCCCTGATTCCACGTCGCGCTGCGCTTTCTGGGCGCGATCCATGGCGCGATCGAGAACGGTCATCAATTGTGCACGCCGGCCGAGCGAATCCATCGCGCCGCTCTTGATCAACGACTCAAGTACGCGCTTGTTGAGCAGCCGCAAGTCGACGTTTTCACAGAATTCGTAAATCGATTTGAAGCGCCCTAATTTCTTGCGCGCCCCCACGATCGACTCGATCGCATTGCCGCCGACATTCTTTACCGCCGCCAGCCCGAAGCGAATGGCTTCGCCGTGCGGGGTGAAATTCGCATCCGAGACGCTGATGTCCGGCGCTTCCACCGCGATGCCCATCTCGCGGCATTCGTT
>PLIO01000265.1 GCA_003140075.1 Acidobacteriaceae bacterium
TGGCACCAGTGGCACCACACCGCGCCGATGTCGAGCAGCATTGGCTTGTTTTCGCGCTGCGCGGCGGCGAAGGCTTCCTCACCCCACTCGTGCCACTGAATCGGCTGGTGCATGGCGGAGCGCAGGTATGCGGAAGAGGCGCGGGAGAGGGAGTTGAGGGTGGTGGTGGTCATGGGGTTAGTCTAAGCGTTCTTTAGCTCCTTAAGGATTTCCCCGGCAGGAGTGCCCTCGTATTCACATTTCCAATCGTCGCAGATTCTGAAACCGTCGTGAAGATGTAGGCCCATTTTCTTCACGACCGTGGGGAAGAGTCCTTCGACGACCGTCCCCGCTACTGCCAATGCGAGGTCGGCATCAATTTGGGATGCGGAATTTGCCTTGTGAACTATTAGATTTCTCTTGTGTTGGACCTCCATCATTTCTTGCCAGACGGGCGTGTTGGAGTTCGGCCTGGTGTAGGTGTCGAGATCAACTCCACCGTGTTCCCGCAGGGCCTGGAGGAGAAGCTTCCCGTACTTGTCCATGCCCCGATTCGAAACCGCCAGGTCTGTGACGAGAGAAGCCACCGATGGCATGTGGACCAAGCCCGAGACAATTGGCTTTAGGAGAGTCTCCTTAAGCCCCACCTCCATCGCGATAGCAGCGAAGACGAACCCCGCAGTCGCGTTTAAATCCATCAGAGACTTCGCCTCGCACAGCGTAGTGAAGGCTGGTTTCGCTAAGAGCCTATTGTCGCGGTAATAGGATTGAAGGCGCTCAAACGTAAACTCCTCGATGGCCTGATTCTTGTGTTCTTCGTATAACTGAGTCATGTACTCGTCATATGCGTATTCATCTTCAGCCATGGACATAGCAGATTCTCCGTTGCAGACGACACCGCGGGCCTCCTAGATCACCCTCCCGCCACCTCGTCTAGCCGCGCCAGCGTATCCGGGTATTTGCGGACAAGCAGGACGAGCGCGGCAGCCTGTGGGTTGGGTTTCGCGCGGCCCTGCTCCCATTTTTCCAGCGTTCTTTCGTTAATCCGCAGTTTGCGCGCGAATACGGCTCGCGAGCAGCGCAGCTTTTTTCGGGTGTCGCGAAGGAGCTTTGAGTCCACTTTGGGAAGGGGCGACACATCCACTTTGTAGCTGCGCAATGTGAGCTTGCCTTCGCGGTGGCCTTTCATCGCGATGACGCCCTCCATCAATTCGTTGAAAATGTTTCGCTTCGCCATAGCTTTTCACTATACGCTATTAGCGTATGCATGCCCAAACGTGGGAATCGGTCGTTCTAGCAGGTGCGGGAAAATCGTTCGCAGGCGAAATATTCGATCCGGCGGCGGAAGCCGCTGTCGATTTTATTGGGCTTTTTGCGGCGCGACTGAAAGTCGCGCCCTTTCAAAGCCGCCGCGAAATCAAGTTTTCCGCGACCTCCTAAGAGGATCATTTACCTCAAAGCAGCCGCTTCGCGATTGCGCAGTATAGATCAATTGCTTCTGCCAACTGCTGTTTTTCGATGAATTCGCCGTCGGTGTGGGCGACGTGGATCGATCCTGGGCCGATGAGAAGTGGTTTGCCCCAGTTGGTGAGTTTGGGAATGTCGGTGGTGAAGGCGGCGATCATCGTGGGCAAGCCGTCGACTGTGCGCAGGCGCAGGAAAGGGAGTTCGAGCGGGAACTCGACTTTCACCCGATCGCCCGCAGTGGCGAGAATCTGGCGTCGTAAGTCCGGCGACGGGCCGACCAAGCGATAGAGTAAGTCCGCGTGAGCGTAGTCAGGGATCACATTGGGCGCGCGGCCACCCTCGATCAGTCCGATGTTCAGAGTGCAGGGACCAATTTCCGGATCGGACGGTAACGGCATCGCTCGCAGGCGCGCGAGAGCTTCGAGCAGCTTGTCGATGGCGGATTCGCCGAGCTCAGGATAGGCCGAATGCGCCATGCGGCCGGAAGCGGTTACTTCCACCCGCAACGTTCCTTTCGAGGCGAGCGCGATGCGGTTCTCGGTCGGTTCGCCGTTGACCAGATATTTGCAACGATGTGCTGGATCGCTTGCGGCGTATTCATTGGCCATTTTCGCGCCCAGGCTGTCGCGCTCTTCTCCTGCGACGAACAGCAATCCAACATAAATTCCATCCCGCCGCAACCGTTCCGAAGCGGCGATCTGTGCGGCGATGATGCCCTTGGCGTCGCACGCGCCGCGGCCATAGATGCGCGCAGTATCTTCGGAAGAAGGAATGAAGGGTGGAACTGTGTCCATGTGGGTGGAGAAAACCACTGTGGGGTGTTGCCGCTCGGGAGCGGTGGCGTAGAGGTTGAAGCGGTCGCCTTCGACCGGCATGCGCCTCGTCTGGTAGCCGAGGCGGCAGAGTTCTCCGTAAAGATAGTTCGCGACGGCGGCTTCGTTGCCGGAGATGGATTCGATGTCGATGAGTTGGCGAGTGAGCGTGATGGCGTCCATTGTGGAGAGAATAGCAGACGGAAACTGCACTGAAGTCAGAAGTCAGAGGTCAAAATGCAGAAGTAAGAACATTGGCTGATGGAATCTTAGTTTCTGAATTTTGACTTCTGCCTTCTTACTTCTTACTTCTTACTTCTGACTTCTGACTTCTGACTTCTGACTTTAATGTAATCTGAATGCTGTGGTCGAACAGAGTTCATCCATCAAGTCGCTGTTCCTCGAAGGGCCTGCGGGACGGCTGGAAGCGCTGCTGAATGCGGGCGCCGAGAACGCGACGCATGCGGCGGTGGTTTGCCATCCGCATCCGCTGTTTGGCGGGACGCTGCACAATAAGGTGGTGTTCCACACCATGAAGGCGCTGAACAGTTTTGGTTTTCCGGTGCTGCGCTTCAACTTTCGCGGAGCCGGGCTTAGCCAGGGCGAACATGATCACGGCGGTGGAGAGGTGGAAGATGTGCGAACCGCGCTCGACTGGATGGATGCGGAGTTTCACCGGCCGCTGGTGTTTGCGGGGTTCTCTTTCGGGGCGGCGGTCGGGCTGCGGGCCTCATATGCGGATGAGCGGGTGAAGGCGCTGATCGGGGTGGGGACGCCGGTGGTTCCGGTAGCCGCGGATTCGGAAGCGCCGCGCATTTATACGTTCGATTTTCTGCGCGATTGCGTGAAGCCGAAATTATTTGTGAGCGGAGCGCGCGATCAGTTTGGCCCGCGAGCGAAGCTGGAGGCTCTGGTTGCGTCGCTGCCGGAGCCGAAGAAGCTGGTGCTGATCGAAGGCGCGGATCATTTCTTCGAGGGGCGGTTGCGCGAGTTGCGGGAGGCGATTGAAGGGTGGGTGAGGGATGCTCTCAGCCGTCAGCTTCGGGCTGAGCAAGAGTGAGCGTTCATGGATGGACGAATTGATCAGAAGGGTCTGTAAGAACTCCTTTTGAAGCCACGAGTAGCGTAGAACTGCAAGGGATCCCCTTCGACTCGCTCAGGGCAGGCTTTCGACTGTGGTTGATCTTCGCGCTTGGGCGCGAAGATCAATCCTCGCTCAGGATGACATTGTGTATGAATGACGATTTGTTTATCCAGATGCGCGATGCCGCTCGCGAAATCTTTCGTTATGCGCTGGCGGAGGCGTCGATTGGCAAGGCGTTTGCACGGCATGTGCATTGCGAGCGCGGGGTGTTGCGGGTGTGCGAGGATCTTTACCACCTGGACGCATATTCGCGGGTGCTGGTGATCTCCATCGGCAAGGCCGGACACACGATGGTGGATGCGCTGGCACAGCACGCCGGCGCAGCGTCGCTCGAAGGCATCGTGGCGAGCTCGGTTGAGCCGGCGACGCAGGTGCGCGGCTTTCGTTATTTTCGCAGCGGACATCCCACGCCGAACGCGGAATCGATCCACGCGGCGAAGGCCATTGGGAAGGCGCTGGAGGCGCAGACCGCGGCGTCGCTGGTGATTTTCATGCTCAGCGGAGGAGGGTCATCGATCGTGGAGAAGCCGATCGACGATGAGATCACTCTCGACGATCTGATCGCCACTTATCGTGCTCTGGTGCATTCGGGTGCGCCCATCGCTGAAATCAATACGATTCGCAAACATCTTTCTGCGGTGAAGGGCGGACGACTGGCGCTGGCGGCGTTTCCGGCGCAGCAGGTTTCGCTGCTGGTCTCCGACGTTCCTGACGATACGCCCGACGCTCTGGCGTCGGGTCCGACGATGCCCGATTCGACCAGCGTGGAGGATTGTTATCGCATTGCGGAGAAGCATGGAATGCAGACGCAGCTTCCGCATTCCGCGCGTGAGTTGTTTGAGCGCCACGTTCTCGAAGAAACGCCGAAGTCCGACGATCAGGCGTTTTATCGCTCGCGCTGGTGGACGATTCTCTCGAACCAGACGGCGGTGGAGCAGGCGAGAGCGGCGGCGGAGCGCGCCGGGTTCGTTGTGCAGGTGGACAATTCTTGTGACGACTGGGACTACGAGCGCGCGGGCGAATATTTGTTGAAGCGACTGCGCGAGCTAAGGAAAGAATCTCCGCGCATATGCCTGATTTCTGGAGGGGAAGTGACTGTGAAAGTTACCAACGGCGGGGTCGGCGGACGCAACCAGCAGTTTGCGCTGGCGTGTGCGGAGAAGATTGCGGGAGACAACATTACAGTGCTAAGCGCGGGGACCGACGGTGTGGACGGGAACAGTCCGGCGGCAGGGGCCGTGGTGGATGGAAGCACGGTGGAGCGGGCGCGGGCGGGCGGGCTTGATGTTCGTGCGGCGATCGAAAAGTTTAATGCCTATCCGCTCTTCAGTGCTTTGGGCGATGCGATCGAGATTGGGCCGACGGGGAATAACGTGCGCGATTTGCGGATTTTGCTGGCGTACTAAGAGCCTTTAACCGCAAAGGCCGCAAAGTACGCGCAAAGTACGCTAAGAAAATCTGGGTGATCGCGAAGTTTACTGTTGGAGGAGAAAATATCGACAACGAGGGCTGAAGCCCGACCTATTTTTGATCCCTTACGCGGCGCTGAAGCGCCGCTCTTCCACGGTGATGGTTACACGGGCGATTGGTGCGATTATGCGGCTTCGCCTTTTACCTGGATTCCGGCCCACTTTTCGAGCAGGGTCAAGGTCGCGGCATAGTCGAGGTCGCGGTGGCCGTCTTCGGTGGCCATTTCGTAGATCTCTTCCACGGTTTCGAGAGCGGGCAACTTTACGCGGGCTTCTTTTGCGGCTTCGAGCGCGAGCCGGATGTCCTTGTGCATGAGGCGCAGGGGAAAGTTGGGAGTGAAATCGCGTTGCAGGATGAACGGTCCTTTGTAGTCGACCACGCCGGAGCGGACCATGGTGGCGTCGATCAGCGAGAGCAGTTGCCTGGAGTCGACGCCGAGTTTGGTGGCGAGGGTGAGAGCTTCGGCGAAGCCCTCGAAGATGAGGGCGATCTGCAGATTCATGGCGAGTTTGGTGGCCTGGCCTTTGCTGGTCTCGCCCATCCGGAAGACTTTCTTGCCCATGGCGGCGAAGAGTGGGCCGAGGCGATCGATGGTAGGTTCGTCTCCGCCGACCATGAAAATCAATGTGCCATTGGCGGCGCCGATTTTCGATCCGGTCATGGGAGCATCGACGTAGGCTACGCCTTTGGCGCCGACGCGCTCGGCAAACTTGACGGTGGCGGAGGGGGCAATGGTGCTGGAATCGGCGATGATCATGCCGGCGGCCAGCGATTGTTCGACGCCCTCGGGACCGAACAATATCTTCTCGACGGCAGCGGTGTCGGAAACGCAGAGCCAGACGACCTCGGCGCCCTGCGCGGCCGCGGCGGGAGTGGGCGCGATGCCTGCGCCTTCGACCATTGTGCCCGGCGTGCGGTTCCAAACCGTGACTTCATGGCCGGCCTTGGCCAGATTCGTGGCCATGGCGTGCCCCATAATTCCCAAACCTAAGAAAGCAACTCGCATGTCGTACTTTACCTCGTAAAAGATGCCAGTTGCGATTAGATATGAGGGCTGCGATGAAGGTCAAGCCAATCGCGAGCCGGGAGACCGTTTCTTAGAGGATTCGAACGGCCTCGTCATTATTCACAGAAGACGCGTACGTTGACCTTGCCATCCTTTTCCGGGGCGTCGACGTCGACCGAGAGGTCATGGAGTTGCTCGACCAATTCCTGGAGATTCTCTGGCTTGACCTGAGAAAGATCGATGGGAACACCCTGCTCACGCAGAGCGTCGTTGGCCTTGTGGAGCGCCTGCGCCGGAATCAGCCCTGCCAGGCGCACGCCGGCGCGCAGCAGTTGCATGGGGATGCGGACGTTGACCTTGGTGGGGCCGTCGGTGCCTGCGCGCTCAGCAGCATCTACGACCACGCGAAGATACTTCGGCGGGGTCTTCGGACTGGCGCCGGAACTGGACGCTGAGGATTGCGAGGGGTTCGTTTCCAAAGCTGCCAAAAGGCGATCGGCCTCGTCTGCATTGATGCGGCCGGAAGACAGCATTGCTAAGATTTGCTTGCGATTTTCGCTCATAACTTTCTCCTTGAAAGGTGGAACGTATCTAGTGCTCGTGTTCATTTCAGGGCTTCCAGTTCGTGGATGGCCTGCTCGGCTTCGATCTCCCCACGGCTGAGGCGGTCGAGAATCTCGGATCGCGTGGGCTGGGGGTTGGCGTCGACGAATTCCAAACTCTTGGCGATGCGGGTGAGCCGCGATTTAATCGTGGGATAGCTGACCCCGAAGACCTGCTCCATCTCCTTGATCGACCCGTGGCTGCGCACAAACGCCACAATGAAGACCTGGTCTTCGAGGTTTAGCTTGGCAAGTTGGGGCAGTTCGAACTGTCCTTCGATGGCGATGTCTTTTTCGGTGAGCCGGACTTTCTCCACGACGATAGGCTGGCCTTGGGTAAGCTTGGTGAGTTCCTGCCAGTCGGAAGCGGCTTGGGATGGGGTGATCATACGTTTGCGTGTCGAAAGTCTGAGAAGAATCAATTAATTCGTAGCAATTATAAACAAACTGAATATTATGTCAAGAAATAATTCATATTATTTACCATAAAATAAATAATGACAATCTTGCGAGGATCCGAATGGCGTCCGTGTGCAAGAACCTTCACGTCGACAGCCATCTACGAGCGGGGTATAGTAGTGGGCGTCCCGCAGGGCTCAAAATCTCAAGATAAGGGAAATAACTGATGAAACGGTCGATCTCTGCATTTTGTAGTCGGAGTTTGCATTCCTTCCCAGCGTTGGCGATTGCACTGGCGTTGACCTTGCCGGCTTACGCGCAATCGGGTTTGGTGAAAATCAGCGTGGACAACCTGACGAATACTGACAGTGACCACAAGACTGAGGTTGAGCCCGATACGTTCGCGTGGGGCAACACGATTGTGAGCGCGTTTCACGTGGCGCGGAGGCCGGGGTCGATTGGGTGGGGCAGCGGAGATGTGGGCTTTGCGACCTCGACCAACGGCGGGGTGACCTGGACGCATGGAGATCTTCCCGGGCTTACGGTGAATTATGAGGGCGGAACTTACGGCGCGGCCGCCGATCCTTCGGTGGCCTACGATGCCAAGCACGGGGAGTGGCTGATTTCGACGCTGCCGCTGGTGGGGCTGAGCGACGAGTCGCAGTACATTGGCGACGTGGCCGTGAGCCGGTCGACCGATGGATTGACGTGGGGGAATGCGATCAACATCGACAAGACTCATCTCGACGACAAGAACTGGACAGTGTGCGACAACACCACAACCAGTCCTTACTACGGCAATTGCTATACGGAATGGGATCAGGCTTACGGCACGGGCGACGTTCTGCTGAGTGTTTCAAGCGATGGGGGACAGACTTGGGGCAAGGGGCTGGCTTCGTCGGACCACGCGGGCGGGCTGGGTGGTGAGCCGGTGGTGCAGCCGAATGGCACGGTGATCGTGCCGTTCCAGGGCGGCGGCATTGACGTGTTCAGCTCGACCAACGGCGGCACGAGCTGGGGCAAGAGCCAGGTGATTGCCAACATCGATAGCCATCTCGATGCGGGCGGGATACGGAATCCCAATCTGCCTTCGGTGGGGATTGACGGAGCGGGCAACGTGTTTGTGCTCTGGGCGGATTGCCGCTTCCGCACGGGCTGCAGCTCGAATGACATCGTGATGAGTTCGTCGGCTGACGGCAAGACGTGGAGCGCGGTGACGCGTATTCCGATTGATGCGACCACGAGCACGGTGGATCACTTCCTGCCTGGGATCGGCATTGATCCGACGACTTCAGGCAGCAGCGCACATATGACCGTTGTTTACTACTACTATCCGGTCTCTAAGTGCAGCTCGAGCACGTGCAAGTTGGAAGTGGGTTTTGTCACTTCGACCGACGGTGGCAGCACCTGGACGACGGGAGTGAAAATCGGCGGACCGATGAAGCTGGCATGGCTGCCGGTTTCAGACGACGGGCCGATGGTGGCGGATTACATTGGCGTTACCTATGTGAACGGCAACGCGTTTGGCGTATTTGCGGTGGCGCAGGCGCCGAGCGGAAGCACGCTGGCGGAGTCTATGTTCACGACGAAGGCACCACTGCCGGCGGCGGGCGGCGCTCCGCGATTCAGCGGGTCTGCGGATAAGCCGGTGGTGGGGGCGAAATCCGATCACGAGATGCACTTCTACTATGACGACGAAGGAACGAGGGAGATCCCGCGCGCGCGCTGGATTACGAATATCTCAAGACAGTAGGATTTTTCGTTTTGATCCAGCCGCTGGCATCGCATGATGCTGGCGGTTTTTTGTTTGGTCACTCTAATCTTGACTGACTATCGGGTTCGTGCCCGAATCGAAAGTGTCATGTGGAAACGGCGAAATTGTGAGGCATGCCTTCTGGCCTAAACTAAAATACAGCCAGCGGTGCGCGGCAGTCATCCAACCAGACAGGCGAGCAGGAATGATTAAAGCGACCCTTCATAGTCCGGCCCTGCGCAAGCGAGCGCGGCAGTTTGGGCGACTGGTGCGGCACTCGGCCGTGACTCCGCTGTGCGGAGAGACGCACAAGCCGCGGCTGGTTTCGAACGGCGAGATGGGGGTTACTTTCATCGGGCATTCCAGCTTTTTCGTGCAGATCGGCGGGCAGAGCGTGATGATTGACCCGAATTTTGCGCGCTGGCTGTTTGTGCTGAAGCGGCTGCGGCGTCCCGGACTGCGAGTGCGCGATTTGCCGGCTATCGATGTGGTGCTCGTGACGCACGCGCATTTCGATCATCTGCACCGGCCGTCGCTGCGCGCGATCGTGCAGAACAATCTGCGCACGCGTGGGACTGCGCCGGCCATCGTAATTCCGAGCCACGTAACCGATTTGATCTCCGATCTCGGTTTCTCCGAGATTATTGAGCTGGACTGGTGGAGCAGTTCGCGACATGGCGAGTTGCGAGTGACGCACGTGCCTTCGCGGCATTGGGGAGCGCGGATTTTGAAGGATTCGCACCGCGGCTACGGCGGGTATGTGCTGCAGGCCGGGAAGCATTCCGTTTATCACGCGGGCGACACGGCTTATTTTGCAGGCTTTCGCGAAATCGGGCGGCGGCTGTCGCCGGAGCTGGCGCTGCTTCCCATCGGGGCTTACGATCCGCCGACGTTTCGCAACGTGCATACCGACCCCGCGGACGCGACCCGCGCCTTTCTCGACCTGAAATCGCGCTGGATGGTGCCGATGCATTATGGAACGTTCCGGCTGTCGCACGAGCCGGTGGACGAGCCGCTGCAACTGCTGGAGCAGGAAGCGCGCGCGGCGGGGATTGAAGACCGGGTGGTGGTGATGGAAGAAGGCGTGACGAGACTCTTCTGAAGGGCCGAGGTTTCAAAGTTTCATGGTTTCAAGGTTTCAATGTCTTACGCGAAAACGCGGGTGTTGCACCTAGAAGCCCTGAAACTTTGAAACCTTGAAACTGGTTCCTTGTAACACTCCTTTGACACACTAACTCCACATTTTGGTGTAAGCTCGGATGCCCGACTTTTCCTTCTTGGAGACGAATTATGACCGCTAAAGCTATACCTGAGGGTTACCACACCGTTACTCCGTATATGACCGTGCGCGACGCTGCGCGCGCCATCGAGTTCTACAAGCAGGCGTTTGGCGCGGAAGAAAAAGGCGTGATGAAAGGGCCTGACGGCAAGATTGGGCATGCGGAGTTGCGCATCGGAGACTCGATCATTATGCTGGGCGACGAATTTCCTGAATTTGGATCTTTGTCGCCGCAGTCGACCGGCGGGGCCGGCATGGGGCTGCACATTTATATTGAGGATGTGGACTCGGCGTTTGATCGAGCGGTGAAGGCGGGAGCGACCGTGGAGATGCCGGTGGCTGACATGTTTTGGGGCGACCGCTACGGCAAGCTGGTGGATCCTTTTGGCCACAAGTGGTCAATCGGAACTCACAAACGCGATGTGACGATGGAAGAGATGGAGGAAGCGCAGAAAGAATTTATGAAGCAGATGCCGAAGAGCGCGTGAGAGAATCACGCCTCAGGAAATCAGAAGCGACTTAGAATTTCGACCGGTTCAATGAGGGCGCGGCTTGCTGGCCGCGCCCGTTTTGTTTTCTCTAGTACTTCCGTAACGCCGGTGAAAACCGCTATTACACAAGTATTACAGTGGTTTGCCCGGTCCCTTGATACGTTAGATATGCGGAAGCGAAATTCAAGTCCACGAAACGGGGCCGATTTTGGAAATGGAACTGGAAAGCCTTAAAAAAGGACAAGCTGCAAACGGTGAAATTAATTGGGTGACGGCCATTTTTATGGGGCTATTTCACGTGGGAGCCATCGCGGCGCTATTCTTCTTCACATGGAAGGCATTGTTCGTGGCCATGTTCTTGTGGTGGGTTTCGGGCAGCCTGGGCATTGGCATGAGCTATCATCGGCTGCTCACGCATCGCGGCTATAAGACTCCGAAGTGGGTGGAATATTTTCTGACCGTGTGCGCCACGCTGGCGCTTGAGGGCGGGCCGATTTTCTGGGTGGCGACGCACCGCATTCATCATCAGTATTCGGACCAGGATGGCGACCCGCATTCGCCGATCGAGGGAAAATGGTGGGCGCACATGGGCTGGATTCTGATGGGCAAGTCCATGCACCACGACACGACCACGCTGGCCCGCTACGTCCCCGACCTGGCCAAAGATAAATTCCACGTTTGGATCACGAAATATCACTACGTACCGATGATTGTGCTGGGTGGGATTCTGCTGGCGATTGGCGGAATGCCGTTTTTGATGTGGGGAATTTTTATGCGGACGGTGGTTGGTCTGCACGCGACGTGGCTGGTGAATTCGGCGACGCACTCGTGGGGGACGCGACGCTTTACGACGCGCGACCTTTCGACCAATAGCTGGTGGGTGGCTTTGCTGACGTTTGGGGAAGGCTGGCACAATAATCACCATGCGCATCCGACGGCGGCGCAGCACGGGTTTACGTGGTATGAAGTCGATATGAACTGGTATGGCATTTGGGCGCTAAAGACGCTCGGGCTGGCTTGGGATATTAAGCGGGTGAGGCTGGCGGATCTCGAAAAGGGTCTGGTGGCGGCGCCGAATGGGCAACTAGTGACGGCGGCTTTGCCGGAGCCTGTTGCGGCGGGCGACTAGTATAGCTGCGGATTTGTCGTTCGAATAAAAACCCGCCCCTGCTGGCGGGTTTTTTCTTTGCTCAGGCATGGGAAACGGGACGATTTGGCCCAGATCGTTGGCAAACTCCGGGGGACGTAAACCCGGCGCTAGTTAACAAGTTGTGCGAACTTCTCCAAGTCGATGTTGCCGCCAGACACGATGGCCACGATTTTGCCGGAGCCGGCGCGGCCCGACAGACCGGCGGCAACCGCACATGCGGCAGCACCTTCGATAATGATGCGGTTCCGCTCTGCCGCAACTTTCATCGCGTGCGCCGCTTCCACCAGAGTGACCACTAACGATCCATCCAGCAGTTTGCGCGCGGACTCGAACATGCCGGGGAATACCATTTTGCTGCCTATACCATCGACGAACGATGGCTGATATTCGACCGGCCGCGGCTCGCCAGCGGCAAGCGATGCAGCCAGCGGGGCTGCGGTCTCAATTTCGGCGGCGTAGATTCGCACAGTAGGAGCAAGCTCCCGCAAAACTGCCGCAATGCCGCACGCTAATCCTCCACCGCCCCAGGGAATTACGACCGCCTCCAAATCGGGCAGGTCTTCCAACAGTTCCAGCGCGATTGTGCCGTTCCCTGCCATGACATCGGGATCATCGAAGGCATGGATGAAGGTAGCGTCGATGCCGGGATAGGAGCGAGTCTCGAACGTCCGCCACCACTCGGCAAAAGGAACTTTGATTACACGGCCGCCCATGCGTTCCACCGCGCGAATCTTGGTGGCTGGCGCAGTTTCAGGAGCAATGATTGTTGCGCTGACTCCGATTCGCCGGGCACAAAACGCCACGCCTTGCGCCATGTTGCCTGCGGAAGCGGTTAAGACTCCGCGAGTGAGTTGCCCGCGCGGCATCCGTGCCATCACGTTGGCCGCTCCTCGAATCTTGAACGAGCCGATGGGCTGCAGGTTCTCCAGTTTCAGATATAGGTTCGGAGACGAGTCCGCATTGCACCGTACCAGCGGAGTGCGCAAGGCAACCGATGCAATGTTTCGCCGGGCGTCTTGCACCTGGGTGAGGGTGATAGGCATTTCCATATGTTAACTGAGCGCGGTACGCTGACCAGATGAGCTCCTGACAGTGTCTTATGTCCTCCAGGTCACGTTGGTAGTCCCCGCCTGCGAACGAGGTAAAATCAGTGTGACGCCATGCGCATCACGAGCCGCCGCGGAACTATCGTTTTCTTTCTCTGCCTGGGCATTGGCCTGGTGGCGCTGGCGGTTGCGCTCAATGTTGGATGGGTCATTCTTAACTGGCGCGAAGGCGTGCTGCTGTTTTTTGGCATCATCTTTTTTGCGCTGATTATTGCGGGGATGATCGTGAACACTAGCTTTCTGGTGCGCGAGTTGCGGCGCAGCGAGCAGCATGACAGCTTCATCAATGCGGTTACTCACGAACTCAAGACGCCGGTGGCGTCGATTCGATTGCATTTGGAAACCTTGCAGCGGCGCGAGTTGCCGGAGGCGCAGAAGCAGGAGTTTTACCGGCTGATGCTGAGCGATACGGATCGGCTGACGGAGACGGTGGAGCAGGTGTTGCGGGCGGGGCGCGCGGGGGATAAGAAGACGGGTCGGGAAAAATCGGCGGTGGATTTCCGGCAGGTGGTGCGGGAGTGTATGGAGGCGGCGCGGGTGCGGCATCATTTGCCGGATGAGGCTTTGCATTACGAAGAAGCGTCCAGCAATGGGGCGGGGATTCGCGTCTTAGGAAGTGCGGAGGATCTGCGGACCGCGGTTTTTAATGTGCTCGATAATGCGATTAAATATTCCGGCGAGAACGTGGACGTGCGGGTGCGGCTCGATCTGCCGGATGAGAAGCGCGTGGTGCTGAGCGTGCAGGATCAGGGTGTGGGCATTCCCGCGGACGATTTGAAGAGCATCTTCAAGCGCTTTTACCGCGTGAGCCACCGCTCGCTGGCGCATGTGAAGGGGACGGGACTGGGATTGTTTATTGTGAAGTCGATTGCGGAGAAGCATGGCGGCAAGGTGTTTGCCGAAAGTGAAGGCGAGGGCGAAGGCGCGACGATCACGATGGAGCTGCCGAGAGCCGAACAACCGAAGGTGGGAGCATGAGCCGGGTGCTGGTGGTGGAAGATGAGGCGCACTTGGCGCAAGGACTTTGTTTTAATTTGCAGGCGGAGGGATATTCGGCGGAAGT
>PLIO01000266.1 GCA_003140075.1 Acidobacteriaceae bacterium
ATTAATATGGGGTATTTCGATGGGGTGATCATCCAATCCCGAAACCTTCCGGGACGGTTAATGGTATTGCCGTGGGACCAAGTGAAAATAGAGGAAAACCGCGAGAAAGCAGGCGACACGCTAGACTGTTTCTTAGCGAAGAATAAATGGGTATCCCGAACGCGGATAGTACCATACAGTGAGCCACTGTTGCCCAGCAACAAAATCAAAATTATAGTCGGCTTTAAGCCAAATCAATTTTTTGATCCTGACTGGGTTAAGAATCTGGGCGAACGCGCCCACCAGTGCGAAGACTTCAACCAACCGCCTAGCCATTGAATCGGCTGCGGATGCCAAACGGCACCACTGCCTACGAAGCTCGCAACTTCAGCACCTTCTCCGCATTCCTGTGGGCGAGCTTGGCATGATCCTCAGGGCTAAGAATCCCGGTAAGACTATCCAGAAACGCCCGCCCGTTCGTGTTGGGGCTGAAAGGATAATCGACCGAAAACATGACGCGATCGATGCCGATCACGTCCAACGCGCAGCGCAGCGGCGGCGGAGTGAAGTAGCCGCTGGTGGTGACGTAAATATTCGATTGAAAATATTCGGACACAGGCTGGCGCAGATGCGGCGCAGCGCGAGAAAGAACGCCGCTGCATCGAGCTAGCGCATAAGGAAGCCCCTCACCCATGTGGCCAATGATAAGCTGCAAATCCGGCAGCCGATCGAAGAGGCCGGAAACGATCAGGCGCAGCGTGTGCAGGCCGGTTTCGGCGTGCCATCCCCACCCGGCAATCGAGAGAAGCATGCCCAGTTCGCCAGGCAAGCCGGAGTAATAGGCCTCGCGAACCTTTTCCGGCGGCGGCGCGGGGTGCAAATAGACTGGAACGCGCAGCGCTGCCGCGGCCTCCCACACCGGCAGGAACCGAGGATCGTCGAGAAAAAGCCCGCCGGTCGTGCCGTCGAGCAAAGCCCCGCGGAATCCCAGCCGGGTGATGCAACGGTCTAGTTCTTGCGCCGCTTTTCCCGGATCTTGCAATGCAAGCGCGGCGAAACCCCCGAGCCGCTTGGGATTCGCGCTGATAGCCGCGGCCAGTTCGTCGTTCACGTCGCGTGTGAGAGGCGTGGCCACGTCCGCTGCGAGCGCATCCAGCCCCATCGAAGCCAGCGAAAGAACCTGAAAATCGATGGCTCCTTCGTCCATGGCAGCGATGCGGCCGGCGCCCAGGTCGAGGAGCTTGGGGCGAAGTTGAGCGATCGGCGCTGGAACGCTGTGGCCGGAGCCCTCGGTGGCCTTGACAAAAGATTCGGTGACGAAGTGCTCTTCTAATGTGACGGTGCGCATCAGGCTTTTAGATGCGACGGACGACAACTCGGCTCGCGGTTCGTTTCCGCGTGCCCGACTCGCGCAATCGTCACAGCTTGTCCGTTAGAATGAGGATAAGGTTGTGGGTCCTGCTTGATCGAATGCAGTTTACGGAACAATTCGACGTAGTCGTGGTGGGCGCCGGGCATGCCGGATGTGAGGCCGCGATGGCTGCGGCGCGCATGGGGCTGAAGACCGGCCTCTACACGTTGAACGTCGACTTGATCGCCCAGATGTCGTGCAATCCGGCGATCGGCGGCATCGCCAAGGGACACCTGGTTCGCGAAGTCGACGCGCTCGGCGGGATTATGGGCGAGGTCACGGACGCGGTCGGCATTCAGTTCCGTCTGTTGAACACTTCGCGGGGCCCGGCGGTGTGGTCGCCACGCGCGCAGTGCGACAAACAAGCCTACCGGCTCAAGATGAGCGAGGTGCTGGAGTCGCAGCCGAATCTTAAGATTAAGCAGGCAGAAGTGGCGGAGTTGATTCTTGAAGTACCGAGTATCGAGTACCGAGTACCGAGCGGGACCGATGACTCGGTACTCGGTACTCGCAACTCGGTACTAGGAGTCAAACTCCGCGACGGCCGCACCGTGGGCGCGCAGGCTGTGATCATCACCACCGGAACCTTCCTCAACGGCCTGATCCATTGCGGCGAGCAGCAGTATCCCGCTGGACGTTCCGGGGAACCAAACGCAGTTCTTCTCGGCGAAGCGTTGAAGAGGCTGGGATTGCGCGGCTGCCGTCTGAAGACCGGAACTCCGCCGCGCCTTGATGGACGCACCATCGACTGGTCGCGGTTCGCGGTGCAGCCGGGAGATGCCGACCCCACTCCCTTCAGCTTCCGCACCAGGCGCGTGGCCCACCACGACTCGCAAGTGCCCTGCTACATCGCGTGGACTACGCCCGAAACGCATCGCATTATCCGCGAGAACGTTCATCGCTCGCCGATGTATAGCGGGCAGATCCAATCGATCGGGCCGCGCTATTGTCCGTCGATCGAAGACAAGATCGTCAAGTTTCCCGACAAGGAGGTGCACCAGCTCTACCTCGAGCCCGAAGGCCTGAACACGCACGAAATCTACGTCAACGGAATGAGCACGTCGCTGCCGGTCGAAGTTCAGGTGGCGATCCTCAAATCGATTCCAGGTCTCGAAAGCGCCGACATGCTGCGCCCCGGGTATGCCATCGAATACGATTCGATCGACCCCACCGAACTGCAGCGCACGTTGGAAACAAAAAAGATTGCGCGGCTGTTCTTGGCCGGACAGATCAACGGCACATCCGGCTACGAAGAAGCCGCCTGCCAGGGCCTGATGGCGGGGATCAACGCGGCTTTGCAGGTAAAGGCGCAACCACCGCTGATTCTGGACCGCACCGAGGCTTACACCGCGATCCTGATCGACGACCTCATCTCCAAGGGAACAAACGAGCCTTACCGTATGTTCACCTCGCGTGCGGAATTCCGCCTGCACCTGCGCATCGACAACGCCGATCGCCGGCTCACGCCGCACGGACGCCGCGTGGGCTTGATCGCGGACGACGCTTGGGATGACTTTGAAGCCAAGCAGCAACGGCTGGAGAACCTAAAGAAGTTGCTGGAACGCACAAGGCTGACCTCCTCAATGCTGGAAAATTTTGGGCCTTGTCATTCCGAGGAGCAAAGCGACGAGGAATCCGTTGTCGCTGCCAGCGCAGCGGCTCGCGACTGGACCACGGCAATCGGTCAGACTTGCGCGCAATTGCTGAAGCGCCCCGAGGTCGTCATCGAGAAGCTGGCGCCGATTCTCCGCGAGCTGGAGCCTGCGTTCTTTGCCAGAGAAAAAGAAACGCACGCGAACCCATGCGAATCCGCAGGTGCGCTTTCTTCCCAGGTCCGCAACGAACTCAAGTCGGTGGAAACCGAGATCAAGTA
>PLIO01000175.1 GCA_003140075.1 Acidobacteriaceae bacterium
CAGATGATCAGGCAATCATGATTTCGGTAGAGCGCGCCGGAAATCGACGCAAGGCCGATATCGGATGCGCTGCCGTCGCCAGCCTCGCAGATAATATTTGGGAAAGCGCCCTTCCACTTGCCCTTGCGGATCATGGCTTCATACGCGGCGGCGACTCCGGCAGTGAAGCTGCCCGCGCTGCCAATTTGCGTATGCGCCCAGGGCACGTTGTAGGGCGTGCATAGATAAGAGCTGTTCGCGACATACATGCAACCTGTCGGCCCGACCAGGATGGTATTGTCGCCCGCGGCCTTGCTCGTCATTCGATATTGAATGGAGGGCCCGCAGCCGGCACAGGTGCGGTGGCCGGGAACGAACGGTTCGGACGACGGCAGTTCCGGGTTGTAGAAACGCGCGCCCTGATTCGGGCTATCGAGAATCGGCAGTAACTGCCGTTGAACTTCTATTGTCGCCATATTCAATTCTCCAATCGCAAGGCAGAAAATCCTGTATCAATACTGTGTTAGTGCCAAAGCACGATCAACGGAGCAACTACTCTTCGAACCCTACCCAATGCGTCCGTTTTTCGATCTTGCCACGTCGTTGCGCGTCCAGCATCTTTTCCGTCATCCAATAGAACTCCTTCAGCACGATCGCCTCGCCGCCCATGCCCGCCATGAATGAAAGCACCAGAGGACGCTTTTGGCTTTCATACAGCGCCGCGCAAACTTCGGCGTAAAGCACGCCCCCGCTGCTCACACTGCCGAGGCCCATATTGGTTTCGATCACGCCGACAACTTTAAATTTGCTGAGGACATCTTTCACCCGGTCCGTCGGATATGGGCGAATGGTTCTCAATCGCACCATGCCGACTTTCAATCCCCGCTCGCGCATGTGCTGAATCGCGAACCGCGCCGTCACTGCGTGTGCACCCTGGAGGAAAAAGACCACCTCGGCATCGTCGGTCATGAACTCTTCGACCCACGGATCGTATCGTCGGCCAAAGATCTTCGCGAATTCGTCATGCGCCTGCTCGATCACCGCCATCGATTCTTCCATGGCACGCGCCCGCTCCAACTGCAGTGGCGGACCCTGCTCCGGCATGATCTGCGGTCCGTGCGATACCGGATGCCGCGGGTCAAGCGGATACGGATGCTTGTACGGTGGCAGGAATTCCTTCACCTGGCCGGTGTCCGGTAACTCGACGTCGCCCGTAATGTGGGAGACGAAGAAGCCATCCTGGCAGACCATCTGCGGTAACAGAACCCGCGGATCTTCGCCGATGCGATAGGCGATCAGATGATTATCGAACGCTTCCTGCGCATCGCAGGACCAGCCCATGATCCAGCCCATGTCGCGTGTCGAGAGCGCATCGGTATGCTCGGAACCGAAATCACCGGGAGGATCGAGCGTGCGGTCGGCGATCATCATCTGTACCGGCATGCGGCTGCCTGAGATCGGCGAATATAGTTCGTAGGCGAATTGCACGCCCACTCCCGAACTGCCCGTGAAAACGCGCGCACCGGCCGAAGCCGCTCCGTGCGAGATGCTCAGTTGCGAGTGCTCGCTATCGGCCACAATGTACTCGGCGTCGAGTTCACCGTTGGCCACCATTTGCGCGAGCGCCATCATCGTCGCTGTATAAGGACGAATCGGGTAAGCCGCGATCACGTCAACGTCCGCATACTTGGCCGCCTGCGCCGCCGCCACGCAGCCGTTGATGCGCACCATTCTCTTCTTTGCAGTTATAGTTTGCATGATTCACTCCGCCCTAAATATTCTTCGCTGCCCGGTCGCCAAGGTTTCTCAGTTCTTCCGCCTGCCGTCCGTGCAGACCGGGCGAGATGGCGAAAGCGGTGTCCATGCGCACCACGCCGGTGTCGAAGTCGAGTTCGGGAACGCCCTCAAGGCATCCCGTCGGGCATTCCTCGATGCACACGCGGCAACCTTTGCAGTAATCGACCAGAATCTTGTACAGGCCGTTCGAGCGCTCCGGACGCGCAATGCACGGCTCTGGACAAACTAGATAACAATTGTCGCAAGCGTTACAGGTGCCGCAACTGAAGCAGCGCCCGGCTTCCTCGACCGCCTGCTCCTCCGAGAACGCCTGAATCACTTCATCCTGCGTCTTCTTCCGGCTTGCGGGATTTAGCATGATCTGATGGACGCGCGGGAAGTGTGGGAAGTACGTCATATTCATGCGATTCAAATCGAAGATGACGTCCACGGCGATGGTCCGCGATTGCAACTGTTCTCCGCGTATCACCTTGTCCAGATTGAAGGCGACTCGCTTGCCGTCGCCCACCGCATTCACCACCATCAGCGGCTGACCCGAACCGAGTTGAACGACGTCGCCCGCCGCGAAGAAGTTGGTATCGCCGATACGACCGAACTTGTCGGCTTTAATCGTGCCGCGCTCGTTCTTGAACTCGTCCGGCAACCAACCGATTGACGCCCGCTGCCCCACCGCGATGATCACATTGTCCACGTGGAAACGTTCAGCCGGCACTTCTCGATCGACAGTAATCGGCGAGGCATTGATGGCGCCCGAGAAGCGCGCCGGGTGCAGTTGCAAAGCCTCGACCTTGCCATTGCCGAGCACCGCGGTCACTGCTCGCCCGTGCACCAGTTCCACGCCTTCTTCCTGCATGTCGTGCAGATCTTCGGGCGAAGCCGGCATTTCCTCGGGGTGGGCCTCGACCGTGATCATGGTCACTTCCACCGCGCCTTGTCTCAGAGCTTCGCGGGCGCAGTCGATTGCGGTATTTCCGCCGCCGATGACGGCGACGCGAGCCCCGAGCTTCACTTTGGATGTGCCCATGCCGATATCGCGAAGGAAGGGAAGGCCGTAATGCACGCCCTCCTTGTTCTCGCCCTCGGCTCGAACGCTATTGGGCTCGGTGAGACCGACCGCCAGCACGCAAGCGTCATAATCTTTTTTCAAGCTGTCCCAGGTGACATCCTTGCCGACTTCTGTGTTGGTCTTGATCGTGATTCCGAGTTCAACAAGGCGCTCGATCTCGCGGTCCAGCACATCCTGCGGCAGAACCCAGTCAGGAATTCCGCCGCGATTGAGTCCGCCTGCTTTCGGCGATTTCTCGAGGATGGTTACTTTGTAGCCGAGCCGCGCCAGTTGATACGCGGCACTGTGGCCGGCAGGACCCGATCCCACGACGGCGACTTTCTTGCCGTTCGGCTTGCCCGCCGTAACCACGTCGCGTGACAGCGATTGTCCAAGATCGCCGAGAAAGCGTTCGACCGCTCGGATTGAGATGGCCTCATCGTATTTTCCGCGGTTGCACGCTTGTTCACACGGGTGGTAGCAGACTCGTCCGGTGACGGACGGGAACGGCATGTCTTCCTTGATGAGCGCGTAGGCGTCCAGATACTTGCCGCGCTTCACCAGGTCGAGATAGCCCTGAATTTTTTCGTTGGTGCCGCAAGCGTTGTTGCAAGGGGGCAACTTGTCGCGATACACCGGTCGAATGGAACGCCAGTTGCCGGTAGGGAAGAGGTCTTGGCCTTTTTCCTGCGATGGCGCAGGTGTGATGCCCGCGAACGGGATCTTGAGACGGTCGGGAATGTGTGTGCCTTTGGTCGACATTTGATCCTTGTGATCCTTCCTATACGGCTACTGGATTCAGGGGCATAATGTGCAATTCTTCGAGCGCGATTTCGAATGCCTTCTTGTTAGAGATCATGGGTTCGATGGTTTCCATCTTGACGATGCCGGTGGTCTTTACCACGGCGGCGATCAACGGAGCCGCGATATCGGGTGCGATCGATTTGTTGCGCTCGGCCGCGCCTTCCGTCGAAAGGCGATCCAGACCCAGTTCGCCCAGCCGGTAATAAAGCCATTTATGGTCGGCAATCTTGGCGGCGTCGACGCACACCAGTTGCGCGAGTCGCTCCGGGCCCGGCACGAAACGAATCATGTAGTCCGGGGTGTAATGCGTGTTGATTACCAGGGTCCCGCCGGGAGGCATGCCTCGCATATAATCCCAACCCTTGACCATCGTGCCCTCAACCAGGACGATGATGTTAGGGTTTTCATTTTCGTACGTCAGTTCGTTCTCCAGCACTTCGTCACTCACGCGGCAGTACTTGCGCGTGGGGCAGTTGGTGCGGTCGGGATTGTCGACATAGTTCTCCATGGCCTGCGCATACTTGCCTTCCAGCCGGGCAGAGGCGGAAATGGAATTCACTATGTCGCGGCCTTCTTTGTCCATAATGATGCCGCGCGTCCAGACGGTGAGTTCTGTGTAACTCATAATCGACCCTCGTGATGAATCAGTCAGATGCCTCAGGACAAAAATCCCGGGCGTTCGTGTTCAACTCTTTTGCGCTTTTTGATTGCTTCGGACCGGAACGATCAGATTCGATGACAGCAAGGAAGTCGCTCCGCAAGACCATGAAAGGAGCGACGCGAGCGCCTTCCTGAAAATCCGCAATTGCCAATAACGTCGCCTTCTTGCACACGCTTTCGATATCGGCTCCAGTAAGGCCTTCCATGAGGCCAGCAAACTCCTCAAGATCAATACCTTGCGCCAGAGGAACGCGCCGGCAACAAAGGCGCATGATGGCCGCACGATCTTCAGCGTCGGGTTTGGCGAACGGGAGTATGTAGTCGAAGCGCCCGCTGCGCAAAAGCGCCGGATCGATCCGCTCCGGACGATTGCTGGCCGCCAGCAGGATCACTCCTTTGACGTCGCGCAAGTTGTCGATCTCACGCAACAGCTGGCTCAGAATCCTCTGATAAACGTCGCTGCCGAATTGATCGGCGCCAAACTTGGGCGCGATCGCGTCAATCGTGTCGAAGAACAGGATGCAGGGTGCTGCTCGCCTCGCCTTCTTGAAAACTTCCCGCAGCGCTCGTTCCGATTCGCCCAGCCACTTCGAGTACAACTGCGGCCCGTCGATGGCGATGAGCGGAATCTGTTTTTCACCTGAGAGCGCGCGCGCCAAAGCGGTCTTGCCTGTACCTGACGGACCCGTCAACAGGATGCCTCTCGGCGGCGCCAATCCAGCCTGCTCGTAAATCTCGTCGCGCATATGAGAATGCTCGACTACGGCATCGAGCATGCGCTTTACTTCGCCGAGACCTCCAAGCGAGGCAAACGTCGACGAGCTTTTCTCGATGAAGAATTCGCGAGTCGCGCTGGGCTCCACTTCCTTCAACCCGCCGAGAAAGTCTTCGCGCGTGACCTGCAGGGAAGCGAGTGCGGTCGAAGCCGCGCCATCGGTTTCAAGCGGGGTGTTCGAGAGGAAGCGGCGCAAAGCAATCATGCCGACTTCTTGTCCCAGAGCTTCGAGATCAGCCCCCACAAAGCCGTGGGAATGCTCGGCGATCTCCCGCAAATCGACGTCGGCCGCGAGCGGCATGGCGCGTGTGTGAATCCTGAGAATTTGCAGGCGCGCCTGAGTATTCGGAACGCCGATTTCGATTTCGCGGTCGAATCGCCCGGGACGCCGCAGCGCCGGGTCCAGCACCTCGGGGATATTGGTGGCGCCGATGACAATGACTTGGCCACGTGCGACAAAGCCGTCCATCAAGCTGAGAAGCTGCGCCACGACGCGCTTTTCCACCTCACCAGCCACTTCTGTGCGTTTCGGAGCCACTGCGTCGATCTCGTCGATGAACAGGATCGCAGGCGCGTGGCGCGCTGCCTCTTCAAACACCTCGCGGAGCTTGGCCTCGCTCTCGCCATAAAACTTGCGCATGATTTCGGGGCCGTTGAGGTGAATGAAATGCACGCGGCTTTCGGCTGCCACCGCGCGCGCCAGCAAAGTCTTGCCTGTTCCCGGCGGCCCATAAAGTAGAACGCCCTTCGGGGCGAGAATTCCCAGTTGCTCGAAGATGCGCGAGTGCTTGAGCGGCAACTCGATGATTTCGCGCACGCGGGCGACTTCCCGCTCCAGCCCGCCAATATCCTCGTACGATACCGCTGGAGCGCGGGCGATAGTCTGATCCCCATCCACCACGCGGATGTCCGTGCGTTTTCCAATGACCACAGGTCCCGAAGGAATCGTCCGGACAACCTGGAAATTCACCGCCTTGGCAAAGGTCGGCACTCGCACCACGCAACCGGCGATAACCGGAACGCCCACCAGGTCTTCGAGCATCCGGTCCGGCGCAATGGTTGCGGGCGCGGCACCCACCCACAACGGCGACAGGCGGACAGCCACAGCCTGCGCGTGCTCGACGGGAGTGACCGTCACCTGCTCCTGCAACCCGGAGCCGCAATTACTGCGGCAGGTACCGTCGATCTGGATCATGCCTTCGTAGCTGTCGCTCGAAGACTCGGCGCGCGCAACAGCGATTGTGCCGCCGGTAACCTTGAGCACGTCACCGGATTTAGCGCTCATGCGCAGCAAGTCGGCCGGTGCCAGTCGTGCGATGCCATGACCAATATCCTCGATCCGCGCTTCCGCAACGCGCAGTTTGAGACTCGAAACGGGAGATGATGGCAAAATGTCCGTCACGTCGTCGCCTGCCGTTTGCCCCTTGCGAGCGGATCTGTCGAATTGGGCGGTCATCTGATTTGGCAGTTCAGTCAATCGATCTTCCCCAGCTCAAAACCCCAGCTCAAAATTCATCCAGCACGATTTCCTCGACGTCCTCAATGTGACGCCGCATCGCCGCCTTGGCCGATTCCGCATCCTGCCGCTTGATCGCCGCCAGAATCCGCCGGTGGCCGACCAGTGATTTCTTTGGGCGCCCTTCCACCTGCAAAGATCGTTCCCGCGTCTCACGCAGGAGGTCCATGAGAATGTCGAGCACCTTCAGCACGACACTGTTACCGGAAGCTAAGGCGACGCTGTAATGAAATTCCGCGTCCTCGGTGATGGTTGTTTCCCCACGCGATAATTTGCCTTCTTGCCGTTGCAGAATCTCTTCCATCTCCGAGATTTCATCAGGAGAGGCGTGCGTGGCCGCGCGCGCCGCCAGAGGCGGCTCCAGCATCTTCCGGAAGTCGAGAAGTTCGCTGACCATGGCCTGCCTTTGCTTCAGGATATTCGCGAAAGGATTGATCAACGAGTCCGCCGAGACCTCGCGGACGATCGTTCCCGCACCCTGGCGCGGTTCCACCAAGCCCATCAGTTCCAGACCGCGAATCGCATCTCGGATCGAACTGCGGCTCACTTGCAGCATCTCGGCAAGTTCGCGTTCAGAAGGCAGTTTGTCGCCAGGTTTCAACTTCTTCAGGATGAGACGTTCGATCTGCCGGGCGACTTCTTCGTAGACTTTGTTCTTGCGAACGGCTTCGAAGTCGGATTTGACGGGGGTAGCCAACATGGGCTCCAAGTGGTCCGATAAGTGGACCAGCGAACCAGAGGAGTATACCTCCGTTGTCAAGTCCCTAACAAGTTTTTTTGCGCAGCCGAGGAAAAAAGTCGATCAGCGGGATTTGCAGCCTGTGGGAATCTTCTTCGAAATACCTCATTTTTGTTGCCCGGCTGTAGATTCCGCCAATAACTTCGCACAGTTGTACACGGTTCGCGTGCACGTCATGGGCAGTCCTACGCGCTCTCCCAGCTCCACCACCGCGCCCACCAGCGCTTCCAGTTCCATCGGTCGGCCCGCTTCGAGATCCTGCAGCATCGAGGTTTTGTGCTCACCAACTTTTTCCGCGCCGGCGATTCTTTGTTCGATGGAAATCGGCAACTCCATGCCTAGCTTGCTGGAAACATCTTCAACTTCCTGCATGATGCTTCGGATCACCGAAGAAGTTCCCGGATCACGCGCGATCTGCACCAGCGTGGCGCGCGTCAGTGCGCTGACCGGATTGAAAGACGCGTTGCCCAGAACCTTCACCCAAATCTCGTGCCGGATGCGAGTGGTAACCGGGCAACGGAATCCGGAGGCGATGAGCGCCTCGGCAATCACGCGAATCCGATCGGAGCGTGTGCCGTCGGGTTCGCCCAGAGTGATTCGATTGCCCTCGGTATGTTGGATCACTCCGGGCTCGGCGATCTCAGTTGCGAAGTAGATGATAGAACCGACGACGCGCCGCGCTTCAATCGCCGAGGAGATCACGCCTCCGGGGTCGACGCGCTCAAGACGCAATCCTTCCCACTTCCCGCCAAACCCCTGGAAGTACCACCACGGAATTCCATTCTGTGTGCTGACAACCGTGGTATCCGGCCCCAGAACCGGCTTCAAATGGGGCGCAAGCTGCGGCAGTCCGTGTGCCTTCACTCCGAGAAAAACAACATCCACCTGCCCCACATCTTCGAGGGAAGCGGTGATTGCAGGCCGCGCCACAAAATCTCCCTCGGGACTTTTGACCTGCACCCCGCGCTCCTGCATGGCGCGAAGATGCGGCCCACGGGCGAACAGCGTGACGTCGAATCCGGCGTGCGCCATGCGCGCACCGACGTAGGCGCCAATTGCTCCTGCCCCCGCAATCAGAAACCTCATTCGTCCCCGCCGGTGAGCACGGCGGCGACCGCGCGCCGCCGAATCTTTCCAGTCGCCGTGGTTGGAATACTCTCCACCAGATAAATCTTCGTCGGGCATTTGTATTCCGCCAGATGCTCGCGGCAGTGCCTGATCAGTTCCGCTTCGCTGACGCCACCGCGCTCGTGCAAAACCACGGCTGCGGCTACTTCTTCCCCCAGAGTGGGATGCATGCAGCCAAACGTGACCGCCGCCGCGACTGCGGGATGCCGCAACAAAACTTCATCGACTTCGTGAGGCGCAATGTTCTCCCCTCCCCGGATGATGATGTCCTTGATGCGTCCAGTCAGATGCAAATAGCAGTCCGAGTCCAGGAACCCTTGGTCGCCAGTGCGGAACCATCCATTCACAAAAGCGCGCGCGTTGGCTTCGGGATTATTTTCGTATCCCCGAAAAACATTCGCGCCTTGAATCGCGATCTCGCCGCGCTGGTTGGTGCCGAGGTGATTGCCGTCCTTGTCCATAATGCTGATGCGCAGGCCAACGCCAACGCCCACCGACCCAGGCTTGCTGTGTCGCGGAGGCAGCGGATTCGAGGTCATCTGGTGCGCCGCTTCAGTCATCCCATAGGCTTCGACGAAGGGCACGCCGAACAGTCCTTCGATTTTGTGAATCAGTTCAGACGACAAGGGTGCGCTGCAGGAGCGGATGAAACGCAGAGAGGCAGCCTCCGCCGGCTTGTGATGGGCGCGCGCCAGCAGCAGTTGGTGCATCGTGGGCACTCCCGAATACCAGGTCACGCGATTTTCGCGCACCGTCCGCCAGAAAGACAGGGCATTGAACTTTGTCGGAACCACTACCGTGCCACCGGAGAGCAAAGTGGCCATGGTCGAGCCAATCAAACCATGAATGTGAAACAGCGGCATGATGCAGAGCGAAACATCTTCCCCGGTAAGCGCGTAAGTATTCGCAATATTTGCCGAGGATACCGCTAGGTTGAAATGTCGCAAGGGCACCCGCTTGGGGCGGCCCGTACTTCCGCTGGTGTGCAGGACCAGTGCAATGTCATCGGCGGTGGGTTCGGCCGCCGTAGCTCCACTCGGAGCGCCGGCCATGCGCACCTCGCCGTGTTCGCTCATCTCCACGGAAAACACTGGGATGTTGCGGTCCTTCGCCGCGGTGCGCACAAACTCTGCGCCCACCGGAGGGCAAAGCAAAACTCGAGCATTCGTATCACCAAGGAAGAAATGAAACTCTTCGTAGGGATAAGCTGGATTCAAAGGAGCTGCAGTTCCGGCGATGCAGGCAGCGAGAAAACTGATAATCGCGGGTAGTCCATTCGGCAGCGCGATCGCCACGGCGTCGCCGCGGCGAATGCCGGCGGAGGCCAGAGCGTTCGCCATAGCCAAAACCTGCTCCCGGAGCGAGACGTACGTGAGATTGATTCCGAGCTCGGGAACGACAATTGCCGTGTGGCTATCGGCGAAGTGTAAAACATCAAGAAGCGTTTCTACTGACTTGAGTGTCATTGGTTCTTGCCTCAAGCGAGGTCTTTGGATGAACGTCCGGCTTTAGCTGTTGTTCGTCCTACCAAAGAAATGCGGTCGTATCTTGCAGCCCATCCAGCAAGGGTCGACAAAGAAAGATCGGACAAATTAGATCGAGTGACCCTCTGCGGCCAGTATCCTTCCAAACTCTTTCAGAAAAAACTGCACGTTATCTTCGGTGGCCAGCGGTCCCATCACGCCAATGCGGAAGACTTTGCCCGCGAGCGGTCCGAAGCCGCCGGCAATTTCAATGCCCGGCTCGTCCAAAAGGCGTCTGCGCACTTTGGCCTCGTCAACTCCTTCAGGCACGCACACGGTATTCAAAGTCGCAATTCGATGCGGCTCCGGGACGTGCATGCGCAAACCCATCACTTCAACGCCCTTGACAAAAGCCCGGTTGCAACGGCGATGCCGCTCCCAGCGGTTCTCGATTCCTTCTTCGGCGATAACCATAAGTGCTTCGCGCAGGGCATAAAACATGGAAATCGGCGCGGTGTGATGATAGCGGTGCGATACCGTGGAGTAATCGTGAATCAACTTCAGGTCCAGGTACCAACTGCGCGAAGGTGTAGTGCGGGCTCGCAGAAAATCCATCGCTCTCGGCGACATCGCCATTGGAGAGAGCCCGGGAGGACAGCTCAGTCCTTTTTGCGTGCAGCTGTAGGCAACGTCGATTCCGGTCTTGTCGAACTCGACCGGCACTCCGCCGAGTGAGGTGACACAATCCGCGATAACGAGAGCGCCAACATCGTGAGCCGCGGCGCAGATCGCCCGCCCCGATTGCAACGCGCCAGTCGATGTCTCGGCATGAACATAGGCGACAACTTTAGGCTTCTCTCGCTGGATGAACTCTCTGGCTTCATCATCCGTAAAAGTCTCGCCCCAACCCTTTTCGAAACGTACGACGTTTGCGCCCTGGCGCTTCGCCATCTCGGTGAGCCGGTCGGAGAAGTATCCATTCGCGAAGATAGCGAACTTGGTTCCGGGTTCAGAGAAGTTAGCCACTGCAGCTTCCATGCCCGCGCTGCCTGTGCCTGAAATTACCAGCGTAGCTCCGTCGGTTGTTCCAAAAGCCGTTTTGAGTAGCTGCTGAACATCTCCCATTACCTGAATGAAGTACGGGTCGAGGTGCCCAACGATCGGTTTCGATAGCGCCTCATAGACGCGCGGGTGAACCATGCTGGGTCCAGGCCCGAACAGGTAGCGGACGGGCGGTTGCAGGGCAGGGAGTTGAAGTACAGAGCTTTCCTGTTCTATGGCGGTCATAATCCTCGTTTCTCTTTGGCGCCACTTAGATACTACGGTACGGAGCCGATGGCCTCCCGAAGGTGACGTTCCGGAGTCGACGCAGTCTGACAGTGAGCACCAGCGGCGCGAGATCCGTCAAATCAATTCTACAGATCGTTTCGATCAGTTTTTCTTCTGACGCGTCTTAATGCCGATTCAGCCCGTTCATCCAGGGGCAGTCGTTCCTAAATGGGCGAGTGGCGTCCCTGGACAATCATGTCCTCGGCGACGCTACGCGCTTCCGGAAGGGTCACTGCCGCCATGCGATCGATCTCGGCGGGCAGATCCTTCTGAACCTTCGCCAGCTCCTCGTCAAAAATGCGGGTTACTAACGCTGAAGAGTGTTCAACGGGCTTGCCCTCGTCGCCAGTCACTCTGACTTTGTGCTTCACCCGCTGTGCGATCATCAAGCGGTAGATGCGGTCCGTAGCCAGATCTTCCATGTAGCCATCGAGCAGGCTGGCGCCGTTTCCGTTGAGCACGCCGTTGCGATAACGAATCACGGTGCGCACAGCGGCTCTGGTTCCGGCAAGAGTTGTAGCTCCAACGCCCTTCGGGATTGGCCGAAGATCAGGATGTGAATTTGGCAGCTTGGGCCGCTTCGCAATCTGATTGGGATACGGAAACTGAGCAACTGCGATCTCGTTCTGATCGGGGTGTCCGGTCCAGGCTCCGTCCATCAGGCAATCGGCTTCGTTCTTCTTATCTTGTTTCAGCACTTTTAGCGCGCGCTCGTTCAGTTCCGCGTCGCTACGGCTGGGATAAAGCGCAGTCATGCCGCCGATGGCATGCGCGCCGTGCTTGTGGCAGATCTCCGGCATCAGCGTGCGGAAGTTCTGGAAGAACGCCACATCGTGCGGGATGGTGTTGCGGTCCGGCAAAATCCAATCGGGATCCTCGATCATGAAATGAATCAAGGAGGCCATATAATCCCAGCGGCCTAGATTCAAGCCGAGGCAGTGGTCGCGCAAATTGAAAAGAAATTCCTCCATCTGATACGCCAGCGGGTGCGCCTCCACCAGCGCCATGCACTTGATGTAGTCCGGCGGCAAACCCTTATGCTTGGCGAACGCCTGAAATAGATCGCGCCACCAAAACGCCTCCTCGGCAGATTCGCTCTTGGGGATATACACCGAGAAGTTGTGTGGCAACCATGCGGGATCGATCTGATGCCAGATCAAGGCCAGGTCGAACAGCGAAGCCGACGTGATCTCGTTCCTAATAACCCCGCCCTGGCTGATGTGCAAACCGCGGGGACGCACCCAGGTGACGGTTTTTGACCGTTGCACCGTGACCTTTTTCCCGCGCTTCTTGTCGTCGTAGCTGAGTTCGTACTTGTAAGCCGCGAGAGTGTTTTCAATCGCCAGCATAATATGATCCCAGGTGTTCGCCGTGGAATCTTCCAGGTCAATCATGACCGCAGGCGATCCTGAGTTCAGCAGTTTTACCGTCAACTCCCCGTCATCCGCGGGGCCAGTCATCTGGTTACGCTGGTCGGCGCACCAGTCCGGAACTTCGATTCGCCAGTCCTTCGTGGTCGCTTCCGAAACCGGCAGGTAGTCAGGCGCATGCCCGCGATGCGATGCCTGCAACACATCCGCGCGTTTCGCAATGAGCTTTTGTTGCCAGGGAGTGAATTGTTTGTGAAGGGGTAACAAGAATTCGAGAAATCCCTTCGGGAGATCTTTCTCGGGATTCAGATTTTCGGGCGCGTAATTCATGCCCTGCGGGTTCATGGTCGGTATCCACCGCCAAATTATGAATTCGAGCGTCGGCTCGGAGGTCGACGCGCCAATTATAACTCGTACCGCAGAGCGCAGCCTCAATGAACGCGCCGGACGCCGCAACATCACAACCCTTTTTGTGACCTGATCCCTGAAAAATCATAAACTAGCGCACCGTGGCAAAGAAGTACGCGCTCATCGCAAGTCCTATGCAGATCACAACCACCCGTACCTTCCGAGGATCGGCCCTCTGTGCGTAATGTGCGCCGAACCACCCTCCCGCAAGAGAGCCGGCGACCATCACGGCACACTGGGGCCACAATACGGCGCCCGCCACGACAAAAGTAACCACGGCAGCGGCGTTGATGGCGACGGCCAACAGCGTCCTGATCGCGCCCATCGCGTGAATATCACGCATCCCAAGCATCGCCAGCATGGCCAGCGTCACGAACCCGATCCCAGCCCCAAAGTATCCCCCGTAGACCGAAACCAGGAACTCAGCGATAGAACTAACGATTATTGCCGGCCACGATGTGTCACGCCAATCATGCACGACGGCTCTCTTGCCGGCTAGGGCGCGGATCGACCCCCCAAAGGCGAAGAGCAAAGTGCCGCTCAACAGCAGCCACGGGACGATGCGAAGAAAAGTATGCTGCGGCGTCTTGAGCAGAAGGAGTGCCCCTGCCCAACCTCCACCAACACTGGTGAGCAGAAGAGGAACCAACACCCGCGCTGGTACATTTAACCGCTTCAAGTAAGCGACGGCGCTGGCCGCCAACCCGGGCCAAAGGGCCACGGTATTGGTGGCATTGGCTAAGACAGCCGGGATTCGGATGAATAACAGCGCCGGAAAGGAGATGAAACTTCCTCCGCCGGCCAACGCGTTTAACGCTCCGGCGATTCCAGCAGCAATGACCAGAAAGATGGCCTGACCGAAATGTAACTCCATACGGGCACAAGAACGAGAAGCTTCGAGACGCCGAACTAGCCGGACCAGAGAACCAGACTTAACAACAATCTATCAGGAATTTATCCTCACAATGAAAAGCTTTCCNNCCGCCCAAAATGTTACCAGCGACGATTCTTTTGTGTGATTTACATCACAAACATTGATGTAGTTAATGTGATTTAAGTCAATGAAATAAACTGTAGTTAACTAAGTTGCAGAGCGCCGCACCGGACTCTGCAGAAAAGTCTTGACAGTAATCGTGGCGATATAGTACTACTTCGCCCCGTGGCAATGGTCCGCTCTTCAGACCGGCTGAGAAATCCATTTCGCAATCTTGCGATACTTATAACCTTTCGGTCGACCAAACGAGCGGGCTTAGCCTGTGTGCCTGCCCGCCGGAGGGCAGTGCCCCTTAGGACTTCACCTCGGAGAGGAAACACATGCGCCCGCTAACAGCGTTTTTCGTGCTTCTCGTCGGCTTCATGACGCTAGGTTCGCTCGCCCACGCTCAAGGCACGGAACCCGTGAGCAAAGACGGCGCAGCAACGCCCGTGGCTGCCACAAAGGAAGAGGTCAACCAGCTCCGCAGTGAGGTTGCCGCGCAGCGCCAGACGATCGAGGAGCTCAAGGCTTTGGTCGAGAAGCTGGCGGAGGGCAAGACTAAGGCGACCGTAAACGATAGCGCGGTCCCAGTTCGGCCGGTGGCAGAGTCTTCCTCGGCGAGTAACAGTACTCAGCCGGTGGACGCCCCCAGCGCCAGCACGCCTCGGCTGACGAACGCGGTTCTCCTGGAAGCCACTCCCGAACCTGCGGCCGCAGTGGTGGATCAGGCTCCGCCCGCCTCTGCTCCCAAGAAAGACACTCCGCTCACCGCGGGATGGAACGGAGAGCACTTTTTCATCAAGAGTCCCGACGGACAGTTCACCATCAGCCCCTACGGCTACGTGAACACCGATTATCGCGCTTATAAAGGCGATGGCGCGCCCTCCGATACGTTTCTTCTGCGGCAAGCGCGGTTTGGATTTCAGGGCAGCTATGGTTCGCACTTCGATTTCGCGATCCTGGCCGACGCCGCTGCGACTTCCGGTTCAGTCGTCCGCGATGTTTACCTTAACGTGAGATACCGGCCCGAATTGCAATTTCAGGCCGGCCAGTTCAAAGCTCCTTTTGGCCAGGAAACCGGAATCGGCGACACCAGCCTGGACTTTGCGGAACGCGGATTTCAAGCGATGTTGTATCCGTCGGCAGCGACAGCGTATCGCAGCCCCGGCGCAGCCTTCCACGGAGACATTGACGGCGGTGTCGTGCAGTACTGGCTTGGGGCGTTTAACGGCAAGGGATATGCATTGGCGAACACCACCAATCAACCGGAAGTCGTTGGCCGTCTCCGCTTCTACCCGTGGCGTAAAACCACGAGCACATGGTTCAAGCAACTCGCGTTTGGCGGCTCGGTTGACTTTGCGCGATCGCGCGGTCTTTCCGGAGATCAAAGCTTCAGCGCCACCCTGCCCGACGCCGCTTACACCTTCTTCCCGCAGTTCGCCATTAACGGAGACATTCAGCGCTACAACGGTGAGTTCACCTACCTCAGGGGACCTTTCTCTGTGCGCGGCGAATACGATCAACTCGATATGGACCGCACCAATGTCGGCTCGCTGCAGGCAGGAGGGCTTGGTTTCCTGAGTCTTCCAGCAATCAGAGCCAGGGCTTGGGATGTGAGTACGACCTACCTGCTGACCGGGGAAAAGCGGCCGGAGAACGGTACTCCGCGCGTCGGGCATCCGTTGTTTGGTCCCGATACCCCCGGCGGCCAAGGGCGTGGCCGGGGAGCCTGGGAGCTTGCCTTCCGCTACACCGGCATTCAGGCCGACGAACCCGGCGTTAATCTCGAAAATTATTACACGCCGGGTTATGTGTCCGCCTTCAACGACCACACCGACGAGTTCACCTTCGGATTGAACTGGTACCCGAATTATTGGGTTAAGTACGTGGTTAACGTGGGCATCGATCAGCTGAAGGAGCCCAGCGTAAACGGCCAGGAGCCGCAGAACTTTTATGTGATTACACAGCGGCTGCAGTTCAGGTTCTAGAGTCAGTCCGCACGAGTCGGCAGGTGTTGTGAGAGTCAGAGAGTTTCGTAGTCGCCGGGGCTGGTGGCAACTGGTCTTGGAGGAAAATCGCAGGAGGGAATCGATGAGACCGAGGATTCTGCTAACTATTCTTCTCGCGCTATTATTTGTGATCCTGAGCGGCTGCAGCACCAATTCAAACTGTCCCACGTGCGGCACCACATCAGGCGGCACCTATGCCGTCATCGATGTCATCCCCGTACCGGAGCACAACAATACCGGTACGCCCGGAGGTCCGTTTAATTCCTTCGATATCAGCTGGGTCGCATCAAACCCCAGCGGCGCCGGCGACAACATGGACTACGTCTCGGACCGCATCGGCATCGCCGTCCAAGTCGTCGACACAACCACCGACCTCGCCGTGAATTCCATCGCCGGAGCCAACGGCGTGTCAGGAGCCGGCGACAATGCCAGCCCGTGCATCCAGACTCCCACGAACCCACCTCTGGACATCATTCCTCCCATCGTTTCCGTAAACGGCAATTTCACTCGCTTCGGCTGCAGAACCAGTGTTCCAGGAACCACGCAACCGTTCCACCTTCCTTCCGGGTTCGGCGCCAACAGTTTGTTTGGCGGATTTACGGGCGCTCAGTGCTGCGCGGCACGCGGCCAAGGTGTGAACCCGATGTCTGGCCCTGACGGCGTAGTTGTAACGGCTGACGGCAAGACGCTGTTTGTCGGAAATGGCAGCGCCAGCATTGTCGTCTTCGACTTGACCACAAATCCGCCCACCGTAATTGCCGATATTCCCACCGGAGTTTCCGGAGACTTTGACGGTCCGCAGGGTTTAGCCCCTTGCCTGGTCTCGTGGCAGGGCGAAGCTGGATCAAGCGCGTTTTGCGGCGATGACCGCGGCGACGAGATCTCATTGGACACCACGGATCAGATTCTCGCCGTCATCAACGGCGATCCGGGACTTCCCTTCATCACGTTCATCGATGTTTCAGGAATTATTGCCCGCACCTCAAACTGTGTGCCGATCGATCCCATCACTCCCTATGGTCCAGCGGCCCTGCCCCTCGGCAGCTCCGTGGCGGGACAATCATTGTCGATACTCCCGAGTACCACGGGCGGGTTCAATCCGCCGAGCTGCATTCTTGGGCAAATCTATTACGATGGTGTTCCCCCCTCCAGCACTCCAGTTTTGGTGGACAGCGTTAATGGACCGTGTCCTGATCCGTCCAACCCGACTGCGCTTTCGGGCGTATCGGGTATTGGTACTACTCCGAGCGTAGGCACGCCCCTGAGCGGCACAGCATACACTATCCCCTGCCACCACGGCCCAATCCTCGACAACAGCACGGGCAGTTACGCGTTGTGCAACCCAACGCCACTGCCTGGGTCGAACTGCATCCCCGCCATTTCTCCGGCTGGGCTAGGTGCTCATGCCTGGGATCCCAACACAGGGTATTTTCTGCTCTCGAACTCGAACTCCACCGGCATCACAAACGTAGGGAACGTAGATGTAATCAATCCCAAGAGCCCCGTCGGTCCCGTCGTAATCAACAGTTATCCCATGCTCGATTGCATGCCCACGGGCGTTACGCCGGGGCCTGGAGATAATTTCCTCGTAGGCTGCGCCGACCATGATGGTGAGTCATTTCCAGCGAACGAGTACATAATCACCAACACGACGTCTGGGACCGTCTCCTGCGCGATGCCACCGGCACCCAGCACTAACTGCGTGGTGGTCACCCAGAGTGGCGGCGTGGACGAGACGTGGTACAACCCCGGCGACAACCGATATTATCTGGCGGCGCGCGACATGCTCCCCGGTCCTGTCATGGGCGTCATCGATGCTGCAACGAACCAATGGCTCTACAACCTCCCGGTCAATACCAATGCCCACAGCATTGCGGTCGACCCCAACAACAACCGCGTTTTCATGCCGCAGCAGGCCGGCGCAATTTGTGGCACGCAGGCCGGAGCGGGTTGCATCGACGTGATCGCGGAACAGTGAGATGGAGTTGGAACTAGCAGTGGTATAGTCTCTTTAGGCGCGAAACCGAAGGGTTCAATTTCGCGCCCTCAGTCGTAGAGTGATTTATGCAGAATTTTCAAAGAGTACTTCTGCGGAGTTGTATTCTCGGACTGGCTCTTTTGCTGTCTGCCGGGATTCTGTTGAGCGCAGCCGAGCAGCCGACGCCGAAGCCGACCGACGTTCCGGCGGTCGTAATCGCCCATTTGCCTTTGCCGCAGGCGACCGGCAGCCAGATGTTGCTGCAGAGGGAGAATTCCAAGCAATATCTCTACGTGCAACAGGCCGCCAAGCAAGGCTTCATGATCGTAGACGTGAGCAAGCCGGAGCAGCCGAGTCTTCTAAAGCGGACGGCGGAATCGAATCAGGCCACCACGGGAAATCTGCAGATCGTTAGCCCCGATGTGGCCATCGCGGAAGCCCCGGAAAAAACTCCGACAACTCTTGCCAGCAGCAACCATCCCACCGAAACGGTCCGCGTACTCGACTTAAGCGACCCGCGTAATCCAAAGACCCTGGAGACCTTCAATAAAGTCACCAGTCTTCTTCCGGACGGTCGCCACGGCTTGATCTACCTCACCAATAACGACGGCCTATGGATTCTCCGCTACAATCGCTCGGCCCCACTTGAGCCGGAGAAGAAAAAGCCGCTCTGCGACTCGAATGCGGAGATTATGGCCATGCCGCCAGACTGCGACTAAGCCCTTCTGGGGCCTAAGTCAAATTTGTTCAAGCTCTACTGCGCCGAAATTTTCTCTGCCGGGCATTCCTTATCGATCGTCTTAATCGAAGTGATGGTTAGCGTCACAGGGGATGCCGACCTTCTATCAGCGTCAGAACTCGTGCTCATGGTCGGCGACTCGTTCCCGATTACTTCCACGTGCTGTCCCAGATAGTGGCTGAGCTTTATCTTATGGGCACCCTGTAGTTCGTAGGTTACGGCCGGGTCCTGTTTCATCAGGATGAAGCTGCCGCTGGACCTGCTGACGCAGCCGCGAACGGTTACCTGTCCTTTGGAGCCCTTCGAGTCTTGTGGGCTGGGGTTGGCGGAATTGCTGTCTTGTGCCATGAGAAAACTGCCCGAAATCAGCAGCATGGCAAAACACACGATCTTCATAAGATTCTCCTCTCGCACAATGGGATGGCAACGCTATTACAGTGGTTGCAATAAATTTCTGGGGAGCTACTTGACATGGGTTTCCTGATAATGAACCTCCTTCCATTGACCGGCCCGCTTCACCCACAGTTCACTGATGTACACCCTTGAGTACCGGACTGCCGACTTAGGCGGGAACTGCATCGTGCTTTCGTAGATGACCAAGGCAGCATCCGGCCCCGCGGGAATTACTTTCAGCCCCCACAGCGTATAGTTGGCGATATTCGTGTCCGCCAGTTCGTTCAAAGCTTGAATCTTAGTCCGCTCGCCTCTGCCATCCACTTCGACGCCTTCATAGTCGTCGGCCAGCAATTCGCCGTATGCTTTCTTGTCCTTGTTCTTAATCGCCTCCCATTCCAGTTTGATCTTCGAATCGAACATACCCTTCAGGCCGGAGTCAGCGGAAGCGCCGCCAGATGGACGGCCATCGCCAGTGTTGGCGGGCATTACCGCTGTTTGCGCCAGAGCTAGGGACGTTAGCCCCGCGATGCAAACAGATACCAACCAATCTCTCATGATCCCCCTCGCGATACCCAGCGAATCTTACCTGTACCGCCAACTTCCATGCAACGGAAGGCTACTGCAAGCTTTCGACTCTCTTTCTCACTGCCGCGAGCAGCGGCGGAGGCAGCGCAGTATAGCCTTCCTCGACGGCAAACTGCTGGCCGTCTGTGTATATCCAATCCAGGAAATTCCTTAACGCGGTTGCACGAGCCGAATCGGTGTATTTGGTTCGCAGGTAAATCCAGCTGAAACTGGTAATGGGAAAAGAATCAGATCCGGATGCGTTGGACAGCGAGGCGGAGAAGCTGTTCCACTGGGGCGCTTCTGCCGCATCGCACGCCGCAACCACACTCGTAGTGGAAGCCTTAACAAACTTACCGGCGGCATTCAGCACCGCAGCTTGGGGAATATTTCGCTTCACCGCATATTGATACTCGACGAAGCCGATTGCGCCGGTGAGGTTTTGTACCTTGTCGGCCATATCGGAACTGCGTTCCGCCCGCGCGCCAACCGGCCAGTTGGGTGAAGAAGTGGTTCCCACTTGAGCCCGAAACTTGGGACTCGCCTTGGAGAGAAAATCCGTGAAAACGTAGTTGGATCCCCTTCCTGCAGGACGGTTGATCACTTGGATCGGAAGGTTCGGTAAAGCGATTTCCGGGTTAAGTTTCACGATCTGTGGCGCATTCCACGTCCTCAACTCGCCGAGAAAGATGCCGGCCAACACTTCCCCCGAAAGCCGAAGCTCCTGATGGATCTCGGGAAGGTTATAGATGGGAACGATCGCGATAAGCACGATCGGCAACTCGATCAAACTGCCCTCTTTCCTTTCTTGGTCTGTAAGTCGGGCTTCGCCGTTGCCAAAATCACCCGTGCCATGAGAGATCTGCTTGATCCCCTCCCCCGTGCCGACCGGCAAGTATCGCATTTGAGTGTTGTGATTGAGTTTGCCGTACTCCTGTGTCCACCGGTTGTAAAGAGGCGCCGGGACAGTCGATCCAGACCCCACCAGGACCACCGTGTTTTGGGCGTTGGCGGGAGTGCTGTGCAGCCCGAGATTAAGAATGGACAACAGACAGACACCGAGCGAAAGGCCGCCGCCACCTCGCGCCATGATTGACTTCGAAAAACTTGCCCTTGCCGTCATCGTTTCCCTCCATCACCGCCGGATTACGCCAAATAACTCATTCCTTGGCTGCCACGATTGAAGCTACAGCTGCAGGTTACCATTCTCTAAGTGACCCTAGTGTCGAATATTGCGCTTCTTGTTACACTCGGAACCATTCGCACAAACCTTCCTTTCTGATGAGGCTGCAATTCGAAGCCTCAGTCAAGCCGCGCGGAAATGACGAGGGAGGCGAACACTTATTTGCTATTAGGTCTATCTATAGCACGGAAGCTATGGACGCGAAGGCTGACCGCCGACTGCTGTTAAGATGTTGCACCAGACGACCAAGCTATCTATGCCGCACAATGAGGCTGAAAACGTAGCGCGTGAACTGTTCTCCGCGTATGAGACGGGTACGATGGTCGCCGTCCCTCCCTCCGAGCGGCCGGGGTTCAACCTCAATTTAGCTTACGAGGTGGAAGCGAAACTCAAACAACTGCGCGAGACTGAAGGACACAGAGCTGTTGGCCGGAAGGTTGGTTATGCCAATAGAGCCCTGTGGAGGGTGCTCAGGCTTGAGACTTTGGTCTGGGCCCACATGTACGACGACACAGTGCACTTCAGTGACGGCAACACCGCAACGTTGTCACTTGCACATCGTCGTTCTCTGAAGGTAGAACCTGAGATTGTTTTTGGTCTGAAACAGCCGCTCACCGGCGAAGGCCTTGATGCCGCTGCGGCGCTTGCCTCCACCGACTGGCTGGCGATCGGATTCGAAATCATCGATTGCCCCTTTCCAGAATGGAAGTTTCAGCCCAGCGATTTCGTAGCGTCCTTTGGACTTCATGCGGCGCTCGTAATCGGAGAGCGGGTGCAAGTGCGCCCCGATCAAATCCCGGGCCTCGTCGAGGCGTTGCCAATATTCAAAGTGCGAGTGTCGAAGAACGCCGAGTTTATGGAAGCGGGTTCGGGCAAAAATTCTTTGAAGAGTCCAGCCTTGTGCCTGGCAGAACTCGGAGCGGCAATCAAACGGAGAATCCCAACCCAGCCCTTGAGCGCGGGAGAGATCGTCAGCTCTGGGACGCTTACGGCAGGACATCTGACTGGTGCAGGGGATCTCTGGACCGTCGAGTTGGAGGGCTTGCCGCTGCCGCCGCTTACCCTGCGTCTAACGTGAACTGCCGGTGTGCCCAGGAACATGCGACGCTGTGATCGAGGTAAGCCGCGAAGGCGCCTGAGTTTCCAGGCTCGTTTCGCACCGAATTCCGCTGGAACTCCTACTCGAAATTACTTACGTAATTATCCGCCAATCTTCTGGTGTGTTAGAGCTTCTATTGGAGCTTTCTAACTGTCCTGGACGGACCGCAGTTTTGGGGTTCGCATTTTCGGCGAGTGCGTTCCACGTCCGTTGGAAAGCTGATCTGCCCGGCACAAACTCATCTGTTTTAGTCTGCGCCCGCAGTTTGCGGCTGTGGCCGTCAATTAAAGGGGCCACCGCACTTGACCCTGGAAAATCGGCCATCTCCGCAGCGGTTGCTCACAATATTAGCCTTACGGTTCGAGGAGAACGATGTCAAAGAAAATCCTTGTGGTTGACGACTCCAAGACAGCCTTGATGATGGAGCGGGAGATTCTGGAGAAACGCACAAGCCACCACTGTGTAACCGCCGCCGATGGTCAGGAAGCGGTGGAGAAGGCTCAACAAGAGCACCCTGACCTGGTTTTGATGGACGTGGTGATGCCCCGCATGAACGGTTTTGAAGCCTGCAAAATGATGCGTCAACAGCCCAGCACGCGTGAGATTCCCATTGTTCTGGTCACCACTCGCGGCGAGGAGTCTTACATGGAGGCCGGATTCCAGAGCGGATGCAATGACTACATCACGAAACCGGTGAATGGCGCGGAGTTGGTGGCCCTGGTGCAGAGTTACCTGGGCGAATAAGAGGATCGGGACTGGCGCTCGAGTTTTGCCTGTGTCGCGGGACGGCGCAATAAGGACCTTCATGAACGCTAACAACAGCAGCGGAGCTAAAGCGAAGTCTTCCGCAAACGAACCGATGAGCGACCTGCGCTTAGAAGCCGCGCGGAAGCGGCTGGCCGAGAGCAGGGATCAGGGGGATGCGATCGAGGGTGTGCGTGAAATCGTCGCCAATTTTCTCGGCTCCGAGGAAATGGGGATGTTCAGGGTCGATCGCAGAACCTCGACTTTTCAAGTGTTTTGGTCCTTCGGCATCGACCTCGAGCAATACGACCTGCTACGCGCCCTGGGGGATGCCGGTCTACAACGCGTGATGCGTGGCGAGTGCCATGTTGAATTCGGCGTTCGCGAAGGCTCCGGCGCAACGGCCAAGGCGCAGGCGTTTGTCCCGATCAGCGTTGCCGACCAAACCATAGCGATACTCGCCATTTTGCGGTTGCTTCCCCAAAAGGCCGTCTTTGACCGATCGGACATGGCGCTGTTCCAGCTAATTTCCAACGAAGCTGCCAAGCCCTTGTTTGGCCCCACCGGCCATGTGAAGCCATGGACCGAGGGACCAGGAATGAGAGCATGAGCCAGACTACTTCCAAATTCAATCCGGCAGTTCTGCCCGCGGAAGTCATGAAGAAGTTTGAGCATCCCGACACGAATAAAGTCCGCCACTTTCTCTACCCCGGTCAGGTATTTGCGACGCGCGATCCCATCACCATCTCAACCATACTGGGCTCCTGCGCAGCTGTATGCCTGTGGGACCGGCACAAGAGGGCGGGAGGAATGAACCACTATCTCCTGCCTGAAGGGCAAAGCGACGGGCCTAACCGGCTGCGCTACGGGAACGTCGCCAATCCTGAACTCTTGCGGCAAGTGCTGGCGTTGGGCTGCGAAATCCGAAACATGCAAGCCAAGATCTTCGGTGGATCCAGCGCCTTCGCTGTCGACTTATCGAACTCGGTGGGAACGAGGAATGTGGAACTTGCGGAAAGCTTTCTTCGCTCCGCGGGTATTCCGGTCGTGGAAAAAGAAGTGTCGGGAAAGCACGGTCGCAGGTTGGTTTTTCAGGTTGTCGATGGCGTGACAACGATCAAGAATTTCGACCAAGTGGTGTGAGAAACCGGTTGCCGCCGATTGGCGTGGACCAGGAAGGAGGAACAGTGGATTTAGCGGACTTTGATCGTGAGGCGGTCCTAGCGTCGTTCCTCGCCGAGTCAGAAGAGGGCCTGGACACCATGGAGAGGGTGCTCATTCAGATGGAGTCGAATCCTTCCGATCTGGAACTACTGCACACCATTTTTCGCGTCGCCCACAGCATTAAAGGAAATGCGACTTCGTTGGAATTCAATGAACTCGCCGGGTTCGCCCACGTTGTTGAGGATCTGTTGGATGTCTTTCGGGAGCAGCAACTGTTGCCCGGCGCAGACTTGATTTCGCTCCTCCTCAAGGCTGTCGATGAAATCCGAGCCATGCTCTCCGCTGCCTCGTCCGCGCCCGGGGAGCTTACTCAGCAACAACAGGAACTCAGAAGAGAAATCGCGCGGGAGGTGGAGAAGCGGTCGAAACGAGTGATCACCGCGAGCGGATCTGCGGGAGAACCCGGTTCAACCATGAAGGCCGACGCCCTCCCTGGAGCTGGTCATCGCACGCTGCGCGCCGATGTCGACAAGCTCGACCACATGTTGAACCTGACTGGGGAGATTGTGATTGCGCAAGGGCGCCTGCGGCGAATGATCGAAAAACTCGGTACCGACCAGGGACGCGCTCTCCTGGAGATGCATCGCGAGGCCGAGCGGCTGTACATGGACTTGCAAAGTGAAGTAATGAGCATTCGCATGGTCCCCGTGGGTCCGCTGTTTCGCCAGTTTGTCCGATCCGTGAGGGACTTGGCACGCAGTCACGGAAAGCTCGCGCGTCTTGAAGTCGTGGGCGGAGACGTCGAAGTTGATACCACGGTGCTCGATCTCTTGAAAGATCCGCTGCTCCACCTGGTGCGCAATGCAGTCGACCACGGCCTTGAGAAACCTGTTGTACGCGAAAGCCAAGGCAAGAATCCCTGCGGGTTGATCCGCCTGACCGCCGCACATAGCGGCGGAAACATCGTCGTGAAGCTGCACGACGACGGCGCCGGCTTTGACCGCCAACGCATCCTCGAAAAAGCGAAGCAGATTGGAATCGCATCTGCGAAAGACGGAATTCGCGATGAAGACGTTTACGGCTTGGTGTTCCAGGCTGGATTCTCCACCGCGGAATCGGTCACCGATCTTTCTGGCCGCGGCGTCGGCCTTGATGTCGTCCGCCGCAACATCGACACTTTGCGCGGGACCGTGGAGGTATCGAGTTCGGCGGGCAAAGGCAGCACAATTACGATTCGCCTGCCTCTCACTCTGGCCATCATAGAGGGATTCTCGGTCAAGGTCGGCACGGAAACCTTTGTCGTCCCCTTGGAACATGTGACCGAGTGCACGGAATTGCCAGCCGAACAAAGCCCGGAACAACGCAACTCGGAATCCAGTGGGGTTCTCAGTCTCCGCGGAACCGCGGTTCCCTATGTTCGATTGCGTCGCGTGTTTGGCTTGCCCGGAATGGTGCCGAAGCGGGAGAACATCGTTGTCGTCAAGATCAACGAGTTCCACGCCGGCATCGCCGTCGACGAATTGCTGGGCGGCATGCAAACGGTGGTGAAGCCGCTAGGCAGGGCGTTTCGAGGCGTTCCAGGGATCGCTGGTTCTACGGTTCTGGGGGACGGACGCGTCGGTTTGATCATCGACGTTCCCAGTCTTCTGCGTGAAGTTATGCAATCGAGTGCGCAGGCACAAGCTTAGGAAAAAGAAAAAAGGCGATATTGAGGAAACAACAATGAAAACTTGGCAAGATCAGAAAATAGGCACGCGACTTGGGGTTGTATTCGGGGCAATCCTGCTATGCGTGATCGCGGTCGGCGGATTCGGACTGAATTGGCTCGGCCGCATGAACTCCAACATGTCGGCCTTGATGCAGAAGCGTTACAACACGGTTGAGTCGACCCACCAGACCATCGAGAACTCGATCACCAACGCCCGGATTACTCTCCAATTGTTCGAGACCACCGATCCCGAACAAGAAAAGAAGCTGAACCAGGAAAATGACGGAATCAGCCAGAAAATCAGCGAGCAAATTTCGATAATCGAAAACAATCTGAGCTCTTCCCGTGAGCGCGAGCTGTTTGAGGTCGTCGCCCAGGATCGGCAAGCATACATCTCCGCCCGGCAAAAAGCCAAGAAACTGCTGGCGGATAAGAAGCGTGACCAGGCGTTGGCAACGTTGAGCGAAGAAGTGATTCCGGCGCTCGACAAATACCGCGCCTCGTGGCAGAAGTTCATCGATCTTCAGACCGCGGCCATGGAGCAGAGTATGAAGGACAGCCAAGAAGCCTATTCCTTGGGGCGCAGGGTCGCGCTATTCCTCCTGGTTGTCACTCTGACCGTGTCGCCGCTGGTGGCAATCAAGATTACGAAAAGTATTACTGTTCCCATCCAGCAGGCGGTCGGGCACGCGGAACGTATCGCCGCCGGCGACTTGACCCGGGAGATTGTCGTCACAAACAAATCCGAGACCGGCCAGTTGCAGCAAGCTATGCAAGAAATGAGCAGCCGGCTATCGGGCATCATCCGGGACGTGCGCGAAGGCTCGGCCGCGGTCGCTTCCGCGGCGCAGCAGGTTTCCGCCTCCTCGCAGAGCCTTTCTCAGGGAACCAGTGAACAAGCCGCCTCCGTGGAGGAAATGAGTTCGAGCCTGGAACAAATGAATGCCTCCATCAGCCAAAATGCCGACAACAGCCGGCAAGTCGAACTGGCGGCTGCCAAGGGCGCCCTCTCTGCCGAAGAGAGCGGCAATGCCGTCAAAGAGACTGTCGAAGCCATGAAGCAGATAGCTGCCAAGACCTCGGTCATCGAAGAGATCGCTTACCAAACGAATCTGCTTGCGCTTAACGCGGCGATCGAAGCAGCTCGCGCGGGAGACCAGGGCCGGGGCTTCGCTGTGGTCGCAGTCGAGGTTCGAAAGTTGGCCGAGCGCAGTCAACTGGCTGCGCAGGAGATCGGCGGGCTCGCAGGGAAGAGCGTCAGCGTCGCGGAGCGATCTGGCCAATTACTGTCTGATCTGGTGCCGTCCATAAAAAAGACCGCTGAACTTGTGCAGGATGTCGCCGCGGCCTCCACTGAGCAGTCGGGTGGAGTGACGCAGATCAACCAGGCCATGTCCCAAGTTGACTCGGTGACCCAGCGCAACGCCTCGTCTGCGGAAGAACTTTCCAGCACCGCGGAAGAATTAGCTGCTCAGTCCGAACAACTGCAGCAGTTGATGACTTTCTTCCGCGTGGCAGGAGAACAGCATGCCAGCACCAGGGACGGCAATCAGCGTGTCACCATGCCCCTGAATCCAGCGTTCAACAATAAATTCGTGCGGCCTGGCCGTAACCAGCCGGTCAATAGTAAGGCGGAAGAAGCCAACTTCGCCCCGTTTTAGGAGTCGAAGCAGGGGCCGCACCAGCTTTATAGCCGGAGAAGATGGGCGCATTCGACGATGCAAAAGGATGGAAATGTGAGGATTGAAACTATGGGAGCGTCGGACCCAGGGAAGAATCAACTCCCTCTGAGCACCGTGCAATATCTTACCTTCATGACTGCGGGCGAAGAGTACGCCATCGGCATTGCGAAGGTCAGCGAGATCGTTGAATACGAGACAGTCACCACCGTGCCCAACACTCCCATCTGGATTCACGGAGTGACGAACCTCCGGGGCCGGGTTGTTCCGGTGGTTGACCTCGCCGTGAAGTTTGGATTGCCCGCCAGCCGCATTTCCAAGTTTTCCTGCATCATCATCACGGAAGTGATGTTTCAGGGCGAGAGTCTGACCATGGGAGTCTTGGCCGACTCGGTGAGTCAGGTGCTTGACCTTTCCGCGGACGAAATCGAGCAAACCCCGCCGTTCGGCACTCGCGTCAAGACCGAATATCTTCTGGGCATGGGAGCGCTGGGCAAGAAATTTTGCCTGATTCTGGACATCGATAAAGTGCTCTCCGCCGACGAACTGCTGGCGGTTACTCAGTCGACTGCCGAAGAGGGATCTTCGGAGAACACGGCCGCACATGTTCCGGCAGAAGACGCGCCGGCCAAACAGTTGCACCTCGAGGCTGGAGCTTAGCTGTGTCGGCAGCAACCGCTGCAGGCAAGGGGGCCGGCACGTCCCACCATGTCGACGCGCACCAAGTCGATCCATGCCATACCGACCCATGCCAAGTCGACCCATGCAATATCGACCCATGCCTTGAACAACCACCCTATCCTTCGGTGAGTCCCGCGCTGTTTCAAAAGTTCCAGAAACTGATCTACGCCGAAACCGGCATCTGGCTGGGCAGTTCAAAAACAGCGTTGTTGTGCGGCCGGCTGTTTCGAAGGTTGCGGGCGTTGGAGATCACATCCCTGAAGGACTACTACGAATGCGTCGCCGCGCCGGAGCAGCACGAAGAACGCGTCCGGATGATCGACGCAATCACCACCAATGAAACCCGCTTTTTCCGCGAGCCCAGGCAGTTCGAGTTCCTGGCGCAGACGGTGCTTCCTCGCTGGCAGGCTGCGGCCGAACAAGGGCTGCGTCCCAGGAGAGTGCGGATCTGGAGCGCCGGATGTTCTTCGGGAGAAGAACCGTATTCCGTGGCCATGTTGCTTGCCAGGCATCTGCCCCCCGAGGAGGGCTGGGACGTGCGGCTCTTGGCTACAGACATCTCCAACCGCGTGCTGGAAAAAGCGCGCAAGGGTACTTATCCCATCGCAAGGTCTGCGGAACTGCCCAAGGATCTGCTGCACGGTTTCATGCTGCGAGGAATGGCTGAGCGGCTAGGCGAGATGAAAGTGAAGGCCGAGATCCAGCAGATGATCGACTTCCGAAGGTTGAATCTGGATCAGGATTGTGGTCTTGTCGAAGGTCCATTCGACGCCATCTTCTGCCGCAATGTCTTGATCTATTTTGACTCCGCTTCCAAGCGCAGAGTGGTCACAAACCTTTACCGTCATCTCATCCCCGATGGTCTCCTGTTCGTTGGCCACGCCGAGAACTTGAGCAGCATGTTCTCCGAACTGCGCAGCCTCGAGCCAACGATCTACATCAAGGCAGCGGACAAAGAGGAACTGTGAAGAGGGAATTGAACGATCCTTCTTCCGCGGCACTAAGTACCTCAGAAGAGCAAGAGAGATTGCCACGCATGCATGGAGAAGATCTTCACGTCCTGGTGGTAGACGATTCCGCGATGGTCCGCCAGGTTATGCAGGCGATCCTGAGCACCAATCGCAACGTCAAAGTCAACGCCGCGGCGGACCCGCTGATTGCATGGGCGAAGATGCAGAAGGATCCTCCCGATGTCGTCATCACAGATCTGGAAATGCCGCGGATGGATGGACTGACATTCATTCGAAAAATCATGCTGGAAATACCTACGCCGGTCGTAGTCTGCTCCGGTTTGGCCGCTCGCGGCACCGAGTTGGCTCTGCGCGCGCTTGAAGAAGGTGCGGTCGAGGTGATCACCAAACCCAAGGTTGGCGTGCGAGAATTCCTGCACGAATCTGCCGTTACCCTTTTGGATGCGGTCTGGAGCGCGTCTGAAGCGCAGGTGAGCGCGCGGCCCAGGCCGCCTCTGGCGGCTGTTCCTCGCCTCACGGCTGATGCCGTCCTTCCTCACAAAAGAAAGTCTCTCGCGGCCGGGCTGCCGAATGGTGTCATTGCAGTGGGTGCGTCGACTGGCGGAACCGAGGCCCTGCGAGTGTTCCTTTCCGCGCTGCCAACCAATTGCGCGCCAGTCGTGGTTGTGCAACATATGCCGGAAGTCTTCACCCGAGCCTTTGCCGACCGTCTGAACAACGAATGCGCAATACAAGTCCAGGAAGCCCGGGATGGCGACCGTCTGCAGACTGGCCAGGCGCTGATTGCTCCCGGCAATCGGCACCTGCTCGTTAATCGCAGCCATGAAGAACTTGTCGTGCAGATCAAAGATGGGCCCTTGGTCTCACGCCATCGGCCCAGCGTCGATGTGCTCTTTCGCTCGGTGGCAATTTCTGTTGGCTCAAAGGCGGTAGGGGTGATCATGACCGGTATGGGCGACGACGGCGCTCAGGGACTCTGCGAGATGAAGGAAGCCGGAGCCTCCACCATCGCGCAGGACGAAGCCAGCTGCATTGTGTTTGGAATGCCGAGAGAGGCAATTGCCCGCGGCGCCGTGGATGCCGTTGTGCCTCTTGAGCGGCTCGCCACCGCGGCCATGAGCGCACAGAGTAGGTAGCTCGGAGAAGGCTAAATCAGGAGTGCAGAGACGAACGCGCAGGCTGAGCGCCGCACGTTGCTTACTGGCGCCACCCGAGGTGTTCTTCGCGCCCTTCGAAGATCTCATGAAACAGACGTTCGATGCGTTGCTTTAAGGTTACGGGCTGCGCCTTGGGCGTGTCTGTAATCTCGTTCGTAGCTTCCACGTTTTTGTCGGGAGCGGGAGCAGCACCAGCAGCCATAACATGGTTCCTTCTTCGACGTTAATTTTCGTTAACCTCGCCGCTTACTCTGTGCGCCTTCGCGCAAGTCGGTCGCCGAGGTGAGTCCGTTCCAAATTGAACTTTGATCCTAAAATGGTTCTTGCCCCCAGAGAAGATTCCCAACGGCATAACACCTAAGATTTTGTTTATTCAAAGCGATCCGAGGGTCGACGGGCAGGATCATCAATGGTTTCGGGCAGGGAACGATCCGAAAACTTCTAGTAACCAAGCCGATGGTTACTTCTGCACGGCGCAGAAGCCACAGGTGCATAAAGGCAGGGGACCATTGAAGAGCGGTCCGCGGCCGAATCCGCACCAATGCGATTCGACCGCGCGGGCGCGTGATCAATGGCAGCGGACTGGCCCGGCCATGTTTTCCCAGTCGCTTCTCGCCTTATTGCCCCTTGCTCTCGGCCGTGGTTGGGCCGACGCCGAAGGTTTCGCGCATGCGCTCCCGGAACCGTTCTCTCTCTTCCGGCGTCATGCGGCCGCAGCGTTCCTTTGCGCGCCATCGGCCACCGGAGCGCCGCGGCCCGCGGAACCCAAACCCGCCGAAGAGAATCCGGCAGAGCGCAAGAAGTCCAAGCGCTTGCCAAAAGCCGATCTGGCGCCAGCCAAAAAGCCCTGGCAGCAGCCAATTCCACAGGTGCAGCACAATTTCGCCGCCAATAACCATAAATGCCAGCATCGCCAGAATTGCCAGCGGAGCGATGAAAACCCATTTCCATCTCATACTCGGTTCCTCATTTCGTGAATTCGTCGTAGATGCTTTGCAGTCGATCGCGGAGATGGAGTACCGCATAGCGTTTTCGGGAGAGCAGCGTATTCACGCTCACACCGGTGGAAGCGGCCATCTCCTTGAAGCTGCGCCCTTCCAATTCGTGCCCAACAAACGCCTCGCGTTGTTCTTTCGGCAGTTCGTCCACTGCCGACTCAAGTTCATCAAGAATCACGCTTCGGACGTAAAGTGCTTCCGGTCCGGCGTCGGGCGTCGGCAACAGATCTTCGATCTGCAGCGGTTCGCCGTCTTCGTCCTCGATCGCGGTATCGCTGAAGCTCTCCGGCTTCCTCTTGCGGAAGAGGTCGGTGATGCGATTGCGCGCCACGCGAAACAGCCAGCCGGTGACGTGATCGATCGGCATCAGCAGGCGGTTGGCTTCCACCAGTTCGTAGAAGACGTCCTGCAGAATGTCCTCAGCGTCGCGCGAGTCGGGCACACGCCGGCGAATGAAGTTGCGCAGCCGGGAATGCTCCCGCGTAACGACTTCGGAGATCCGCTGGTCCTGTTGTAGTGCCATCAGCTCCAGGCTCGCCACGTCCTTCACCTACATTTGTAGACGAATGAGGGGGTATGAATATTGTAGGGTCGCTAAGACACTTGAGTAGGTCGCTAACGCGCAAAATGGGGATAGGCCGCTGCTTCAGCCGTACCGCTCAGGATAATTGCCGCCTAAGAGCTCGTTTGTCGCGCTCATGCGGTAATTGATGAAGGGTTCAGGCTTCAGACACTCTCACCTTTGTTGGCGCAAGCACGACTAACGCTACGCCAATGACAACAAACGCAAGTGCGCCTCCCAGCAGATGTGCGCGTTCGGCCACATCGTGCAATGACTGAACCGACATAACGGCCGCATGGGCGAGACTCGACCAAGCCGTGAAGGCGATCAGACTGCGATTCGCGGATGGGTTACGCGCCGCAAGCAGCAGAAAAACTCCGAGCGTGACGTAGATGCTCAGCATCATCTGCAGGGTTTCTTCCTCAGGTAGTTTCACGATCGCATATGCGGTAGATGCGAAGAGTAGCCCCACTATCACCAACACGACCTTCAGCGCTCGTTCTCGAATCATCGGGTCCTCCTCAGGCGATTTAGTAAGTCAAATGTGCAGCCGAATCAAATCGGTTCCCGGTAACGGCGCAGCCGCACTGCTGCGGCGATAGACGGGGTTTTCATGCTGCGCCAGCCTGCTCCTGCCAGCGTTGAACGTTCACGCCCATCACGAGGAGCCACAGCATGACCAACGCTTGCCCCAGGACGCCGGAGGCCAGATTGTAGGGAGACAGATAGTTTACGAGCGGGTTTGACAGGAAGGTCAGCCAAGCCACGCCGGCAAATGCCATCAGCGGGCCTAGAATTCGAGGCAGGAAGGTCGACTTGAAAATGAGGTAGCCGATCACGAGGCAAGAGAATCCGTTAATTGCCACGGCGACGTTTAGGCCCTGAGGCTGCCATCGAAGAGCCTCACAGGCGAGTCCGACGAGGCTGATGAACGCCGCGAGCAAAGCGAGGATCCTGTTCACCGGCCTAAAGATGCCGTAGAGAAGCAGCGTGACAACGGCCATGCCCAAGATCGCGATGTAGCCGCCCAGGTAATTCAACCTGCCGCGAACGTAGAGTTCGGTGAGTGCTGCCGTCACCAGGCTGAAAAAATTAAGGGCACCGGCAAGACGGGCCTTGAAACGCGGCGACGTTTCCGCCATCCGTTTCATCATTAGTGCGCTCATAGTCTTTGTCCTATAGGAATTACTGAATCAAGTGCATGCGAATCGGACCGGTCCACGATGGCGGCTTTCATGCTGCGCCGGCCTGCTCCTGCCAGCGTTGAACGTTCACGCCCATCACGAGGAGCCATAGCATCAGCGATAGTTCCGCGAGGAAGCCGAGCACCAGATTGTAGGGAGACAGATGGTTTGCGAGCGGCGGTGACAGAAAGGTCAGCCAACCCAAACCGGCCAGCGCCATGAGCACACCCAGAATTCGAGGCAGGAAGAACGACTTGAAAATGAGGTACCCAATCAGGAGGCAATAGACTCCGAAGAATGCCACGCAGATGTTGTTGGCCTGAGTATTCAGTTCGAGAAACATCAGCGCCAGGGCCCGCAACTGTTCCACCTTAAATACGCTCAAGTACGGGCTGCCTCCCAAGACGACCAAGGGGGCGATTTGAAAGAGGCTGGCGAAAGCCAGAATGGCGCATCCCACGAGGCTGAAGAACGCCGCGAGCAGAGAGAGGCTCCTGTTCACGGGCTTAAATAAGCCGTAGAACAGAGCCGTAAGAGCGATATAACCCGCGGTCGCGACGAGGCCGGTTGCTAGACCCAACCGAAATAGAGACTCGTGCGCCAGGAGGTTGGTTGCTGTAGCCGCCGCGTCGCCATCTACAACAATCCCTCCCATGAAGAACACGCCGAGTACTGCCGTCAGAAAGTAGAACAGATAGACGACACCAGTAATCCTGGCCCTGGGACGCGGCGACGCTTCTGCGTTCCGTTCCATCATTACCGGTGTGTTCATACTCTCTCCTCCTTGTGCGAGTTACGGAATCCAGAGCTCATGCGCATCAGAGGGGCCCCTGATAGCGGCGTAGGCGGACCGCGGCGGCGAGGAATGCCGCGGCGACTATCAGCCCGAGCCACAGACTCGGGTTGCTCAGGAACCTGCCGGGAGCGAGTTGCGTCAGCGGAATAAAGTGCGCATCGATGGGTACGCCATTCTTATCCTTAAGGTCGAAAGCGGCCGCAGCGAATCCAAATACCCGGTCTTGCATCATGAGGCCGAAGTGCGCCGTGCGGAAGGCAATCAACTCGAAGGCTCCGATCACGATGAGCGGCAACACGGCCCATAGAAATGCCGCGCGCCGCGCCCAGCCTGACACCAGCAGAAACCAGCAGTAGATGGGTGCATGCCAGAGCGCGAGCACGGCCAGTCCGTAGAGCGACACCACCTGCATCTCGAACATAGGCAGCGTCCACGCCCCTGCGGCGTCGTGGCCGCTCAATATCAGGACGGCCGTGTTCAACAGCCGCATGGCGACTTGCAGGGCCACGGTGATCACGAAGACCAACACCGGCAGAATCACGAGAGGGATGCTTGCCTTCGAGAGCACAGTCGTAAGATCGGAGACTGGCAGCGACTTCCAGAACAGGATGCTGCGATCGCG
>PLIO01000109.1 GCA_003140075.1 Acidobacteriaceae bacterium
GGGCGCGCCTTAGGGATCCTTCGACTCCGGAATGAGGACCGCTACGCGTTCCTCATTCCTCCGCTCAGGATGACATTCCTACCCGGCTCAGGATGACAGGCCGACGAGGACAGTCCGACGAGGATCAGTGGGGATCGGTCGGGGTGACGTCTGGCGGCTTGGGCGGAGGAGCGGACTTGTCGTCTTTGAAGATGCCGGCGATTTTGCCGAAGAAGCTTTTCTTCTTTTGTGGGTCGGCGTTCGGATCCTGGGCCTGGCCGTTCTGCGCGGAATTGGAAGGCGGCAATATCTTGGGGTTGGCGCCGAAGACGCGGGAGAAGAATCCGGCAACGCCGGTTTGCTGATCGCAGGTCTCGCGGGGCTCGGTGCCGGCGACGAAGGCGGAGACGTAGTCGTCGGGACAGGTGGAGGTCGCCAGGCGGTTGGTGGCTTTATCGAGTTGCACATCGACCACGCCGGTGGGCTGCGCGAATTCCTTCATGCCGGAATATTGCGGCAGCGCGGAGGCTTTCTTCATGAACTCGGTCCAGATGGGAGCGGCGGTCATCGCGCCGCTGAGGCGAAGATCGCTGTAGTCGTCGTAGCCGACCCACACGATGCACAGCAGATTCGAAGTGTAGCCGGCGAACCAGCCATCGTGCGAACTACCGGTCTTGCCCGCGGCCGGCGGGGTGAAGCCGCGCAGGCGGACGGCGGTGTAGCCGAGGCCGTTGTTGATGACGCCTTCCATCATGTTGGTCATGACGTAGGCGACGCGCGGGTCGAGGACCTGACGCTCGTCGGTCTTGAAGTTCGAAACCACGTCGCCCTTGGCGTTGCGCACCGAGGTCACGAGGATGGGGGAAAGACGCTGGCCATTGTTGGCGAATGACGTGTAGGCGCCAGCCATATCGAGCGGAGCGGCTTCATACGAACCCAGCGCCATCGCCGGCGTGGCCTTCACGGAGGCGATTCCCGCGGACTTCGCCAGGTCCGCTACTTTGTCGTAGCCGACTTCTTCGGCAACTTTTACGGTGGCGTTGTTCAGAGACATGGCCAGCGCGTAGCGCAGCGTGACGTCGCCGTGGTACTCCTCTTTATAGTTGCGCGGCTCGTAGATCTGGTCGCCATAGGCGAAGCTGGAAGGTGCATCGGTGACCGTGGAAGCGGGAGTAATCACAGTTGGCGAACCGTCGATTGCGGTGTTCATGGCAGCGGCGTAGACGAAGGGCTTGAAGATCGAGCCGGTGGGGCGTTTCGATAGAGCGTGGTTGAGTTGGCTGAAGCCGTAATCGCGTCCGCCTACGAGAGCGAGCACCGCGCCGGTGTGGGGATCGAGCACAACCATGGCTACTTGAGCTTGCGGTCCGGGTGCCACGGTGGTCTCGACTTTCTTGCCGACCTTCACGCGCTTGGTGCGCATCTTCGTGACTTGATCGTCGACCAGCTTCATTCCCACCTCGACGGCCTGCGCCGCGGCCTTTTGCAGGTCGGGATCGAGCGTGGTGTAGATGCGGTAGGACTCGTCGTTGAGATCGTGTTCGCTGAACTTGTTGATCAGCGTGTCGCGGACCATGTCGACGAAATAGGGAGCGTCGCTGGCTTCCACGTTCGGAGGCGCCAGCTTGAGCGGCGAGGCTTTGGCTTTCTCGGCTTGCTCGCGGGTGATGGCGTGGGTCTCGAACATTGAATCCAACACCAGGTTGCGGCGCTCCAGGGCACGATCGGGATGGCGGTAGGGCGACAGCCGGCTTGGACCCTGAATGATTCCGGCGAGCAGAGCTGCTTCCGGGAGGGAGATGTCTTTGAGGTCTTTGTTGAAGTACGCCTTTGAGGCCTCGGCGAAGCCGCTGATGGCGAACGATCCGCGCTGGCCGAGGTTGACCCAATTGCCGTAGAACTCGAAAATCTGCTGCTTGCTGAACTTCTGTTCGAGCTGTTCGGCGATGAGCATCTCGGTCAGCTTGCGGCGCACGGTCTTTTCGGGCGTCAGGAAAAAGCCGCGCGAGAGCTGCATGGTGATGGTGGAACCGCCTTGCTCGTGCCGCTGCCGCATCACATCGATCCACACGGCCTCGAACATGCGGGTGAAGTTCACGCCGCTGTGCTCGAAGAAGCGGCGATCTTCGATGGCCAACACCGCATCGACCATGACTTTGGGAATGTCGGAGTACTTCACCACCTGGCGCTTGGAGCGCTGCTCGGAATCGAACAGCGCGGTCACCAGTTGCGGCTCCAATTCGTAGGCGGAAAGTTCGTTGCCTTTGCTGGTGATGCGGTCGACCTGGCCGTCCTGAATGCTGATGTGGGCCGATTCCGGGCTGTGGTAGCTCTCCGGCCCGGGTGTGATCTCGATGCCGTCGCTGACCAGGCGAAAGCTGCCGAGGGGCGATTGGTCGTCTTTATCGGAATAGCCGGCGCGGCGGAGTAAACCGGCGATTTCTTTCGCGTCCAGCTTGTCGCCGTCGTGCACCGTGCGCGGCAAGGCGTAGATTTTGGCGGAATTGCTGAATACCGGCGAACGGAAGCGCTGCTGAATAATGCGGTCGTACTTGATGTAGAAGTAGCTGAGAAATCCGCAAACGCCGATGGCCACCACCAGGAAAACGACCAGCGCCGCCCGAATCACGGGATCGCGCGGCAGGCCCCATGCTCTCTTGCTGCCCTTGCTGCCGTTTTTCGGGATCTTGATTTTAATGGCCACGTTTTGGACTCGTACGGTCGAACGAAAAGCTCGCTACTGGTTCAGACGATGGGACGCAGCAAAAGGTTTGACCGCCTGCCAGTTCCTTTGCCGATGCCTCGCCCGCAGTTCTTAGTAACCTGCCGTTCTTTAGGACGCTGTGTGCCCATTGTACCGCTGTAGGCGCAAACAGAAAGAGACCCGCAGTTCCTGCGGGTCTCTAAGCTGTTAACAGGTATCGATCAACTATAACGCGAGCACTAACACTAAACCATGCTACTGCGCGTCGGCGACCGCCCAGTATCCACCAGTGTTCAGGGGTATGGGAGCGATCTCAGTCAGTGCACCTGTGCTCGAGACCTGATAGGCGGTGATGGATGCTTCGCTGTACATGAACAAGTATGCCCCGCTGGGGTCGAATCCGCCCCAGGCTGCGACCCCTAGGTTACTGAATGGGGAGCTGGAAAGCTCGGCAAGCGCCCCCGTGCTGGGAGTCAATTGATATCCTAGAACAGGATTGTCGCCCTCACCGAGGTCGTCGACGCTGAATGAGTAGATCAATGCCCCATTCGTGGCGATGGGCTGCACAGCAATGTTGAAGGGCGCGTATTGAGGGCTGGTGACAACGGGTGAACCTGTCGCCGCAGTGATCGCACCTGTGCTCTGATTGATGTTGTAGACGTAAATGTTGTAGTCGTCTGAGCCGTAGATGGAGTCGGTTTTCCCGCTGATTCCGATCAGGTAATCGCCGGTGGGGTCACCCTGCATCTGCCAGAGCGGAACCTGGAACGTCCCGATTGGAGTGAGCGTGCCGGTGCTCGAAACACTGTACGCCCCTATAAACGAACCCGCGTGATCGCCCGAGTCCTCGGAAACATACAGGTACCTGCCCAAACCATCCATCCCCAGGTTCTGGGGCTCGAGCGTGAGGTCGAGGGTGGAGTGCGGAGATCCCGTAGCTGGCGTGAGTGCCCCGGTTGAGCTATCGATTTGATAAACCAGAATCTGATTGGCTCCAGCCGCGGAGATAAAAAGCAGAGTCCCGGCCGGGTTCGTGATCACCGTCTGCTGGTTGTAGTCAGCCTCGCCTATGGCCAGCGATCCCTGAATCGGAGTGAACAGCGACGTCAGATCGCCCGAGGAATCGATCGACCATCCGTAGATTTGCCCCGAGATCGGAAATACGGCATAGAGAAACTTATTTTGCACGACCACCACGCCGGCGCCAATGTCGCTGGCCGGGATCGCCGGCGCCGTGTAATTCGTACTGAACCCAAAAGTGTTCGCGGTTGTATCCAGAGTGTAGCCATCCATCGTGCCCACAGTGTCCACGACGTAGGCGTATGCGGTCGCGTTAGTGTTCCCGGTAGTGCCGCCGCCGCCCAGCCCGGAGCCCGAAGGCGTGCAGGTGGAAACGCCAAAGCCGGCGCCACACGTGTAATGGCCGCAACTGGCCAGCCCCATCACCGCCAGTCCCGCCAACAGCATTAGAACCCCTCGCAATCGCATCGTCATGAACCGCCTCCACCTAAGCTTTACTGGTCGTCTACGTTCTCGGAAACGTTGCAAACTCTGGATTGTGGCTGAATTTCTCGGCCAGCCACCAGGCAAGGCCCGCCGGCTGCGCAGCCCTCATGAGAAGACTCTCACTCCACTGCGATATTAGGAGGAAGGTAATACGATGGCAACGTTACGAATGTCACTGGCAGAGTCGGTCGACTAGCCGACGGGAGAGTGGTCAGTGGTCAGTGGCTAGTGGTCAGTTCTGGGCTAAGGTCCGTAATGGGAACTGACCGTTGGCCGCCGAGTTGGTGCTGGCAGCGGGGTTGCGAATGTTTGAGGAAACAGCCCGGCGGAGCGAGCAAAACGCGGTCAGCCGAGTCAAAGGATCTTACTGACCACTAATCACCGACCACTGACCACTGATTCTAGAATCCTTTGTTTCCGCTCGATGGAGTGAAGTGCATATCGAAGGAATAGCCGGGCAGGCTGATGGTGACCGAATAGTCTGCGGCAACGTAGACGGCGGTGAGGCCGGGCGTATTGATGCGCTGCACGGTTACCTGCTTCGGCTCGATGGGAAGGTCATGCTCCTTGACCTTCTTCATCACGTCATTGCGGACTTCCTCATCGGTCTTCTGCGTGGCGCCGTCCATGAGCGCGACGTTCTTCAGATCGTCCTGAAAGCTGTAATTGGCCAGCATGGGCGGCGCCACCTGGAACAGGCCAACGACGACCGCCGCAATCGCGAGAAACCCAAAAATTGCTTTGATGATCCCCATAGTCTGAAACCTGCGCCGCAAAGCCCGGCGCAAACTTCAGGCCTAGGCGTGCAGCACTCCTTGAAAGTGTTCCACTATTGAGCCGATGCTAACATCGCGTACTTCGCGAGTCGAGCGTAGAACCACTTCCACAGTACCTTCGGTAACTTTGTTCCCCACCGTGATTCTAAAGGGGATACCGACCAAGTCCGCATCCTTGAACTTGACGCCGGGGCGCTCGTTGCGATCGTCGAGAATCACGTCGAATCCGGCGGATTCCAGCCGTTTTGCGATGTCGACCGATGCATTCAGAAGACTCTGGTCCTTCACATTGACGGGAGTGACTACGATTTCGAACGGCGCAATCGAAGGCGGCAGCCAGAATCCGTTGTCGTCATTGCTCTGCTCGACCGCAGCGGTGAGGATGCGCTCGATGCCGATGCCGTAGCTGCCCATGATCGGCGTAACTTCTTTGCCGTTCTTATCGAGCACACGCGCGCCCATCGAATCCGTATAGCGGTAGCCGAGTTTGAAAATGTGGCCGATCTCGACCGCCGTATCGATGCGTAGGGCGTTACCGCAATTCGGACAACCCTCGCCCGCAGTCACAGCGCGCAGGTCGGCATAAGCCGTGGGATGAAAATCCTTTCCCGGCGTTAGATTCTTGAGGTGATAGTCCTCTTTATTGGCGCCGGCGATCAGGTTGCTGCGGCCTTCGAGAGCCTTGTCGACGAGAAGGACTGGAAGGGCGGCGTCTTTCTTCACGTCCTTGGCCCACTCAATGCCGATCGGGCCCAGGTAGCCTGCGGGAGACTTGAACAGCGCCTTGATTTCGTTTTCATCCATCGGCCGCGTGGCTTGGGCCACGGTGGCGTTGAGCTTGGCTTCGTTCAACTGGTGATCGCCGCGCATCAGCACGACAATTGCTCGCAGCGTCGTTTTGCCTGTCTTCCCGTCCTTCTCCTCCGCCATCAGCGCCAGCGTCTTGATCTTGTTCTTGGGTGAAACTCCCAGAAACCGGGCAACATCTTCAATCGTTTTCTGGCCGGGAGTGTGCACCTCGAGCGGCTTGCCGTCGCCCTCGGCGGCGAGATCATCCACCGGCCACAGCTTCGAGGTAGCCTTTTCTATGTTCGCCGCGTAGTTGCAACCGTCGCAGCTCACGATCTGGTCTTCTCCCGCCGGGGTGCGAACCATGAACTCGTGCGATTCCTTGCCGCCCATCGCTCCCGAATCCGCCTCGACCACCATGTATTTCAGACCGCAGCGATCGAAGATGCGGCAATAAGTGTCGTAATGTTTCTTGTAGGAAGCATCGAGGCCGGCGGCGTCGATGTCGAAGGAATATGCGTCCTTCATCATGAACTGACGCACCCGCAGCAAGCCGGACTTGGGCCGCGGCTCGTCGCGAAACTTGGGAGCGATCTGGTACCAGATCTGGGGCAACTGCTTGTAGCTGCGCAGTTCCTTGCGCGCGATGTCGGTCATCACTTCTTCTTCGGTCATGCCTAGGGCGAGGTCGGCGCCTTTGCGGTCCTTCAGGCGAAACAGGTTGTCTCCCATCAAAGCCCAGCGGCCGCTGGCTTCCCAGATCTCGCGCGGATGCAGCGCCGGCAGAAGAAACTCCTGGCCGATCCGGTCCATCTCCTGGCGCACGACGGCGGTGATTTTGTTGAAGGAACGGTTGCCCAGGAAAAGGTACGAGTAGAGTCCCGCCGCCAGCTGCCGAATGTAGCCAGCGCGCACGAGAAACTTGTGGCTGGCCACTTCGGCGTCGGCAGGAGCCTCGCGGAGGGTGGGAATGAAGAGTTCTGACCAACGATGCATAGAGTTTGAGCACCTAGTACCGAGTTGCGAGTGCCGAGTGTAAGGACACTCTTTCGATCCCTGAAGGGAATTCATTATTGTAGCAGCGGATTTCTTTGACTGGCTTCCAGCGCCTGTTAGAATGGTTGCAGTCTCATGGCTAAGGCACGCTATCGCTATAACATCATGCTCCGCCCCGAACCGGAGGGCGGCTATACCGCGCTGGTTCCGGCACTGCCGGGGTGCGTCACCTACGGACGCACAGTGGACGAGGCTCGGGAAATGGCCAGGGACGCCATCTCTGGCTACATCGCCAGCCTGCGCAAGCACAACGATCCGGTTCCCACCGACGACAACACCTTGGTCGCTTCTTTGGACTTGGAATATTCGCGTTAGCCGCTTGACACAGAGTTCACGGGTGTCCTACCATGCGCCCGCACTCATGGCAAAATTACCTGCTGTAGAACCTCGCCAAGTCATCCGTTTTCTAGAGCGGAACGGTTTCGTTCTCGATCACACTTCGGGCAGCCACTTCATCTTCTACCATCCGACATCCCGCCGCCGCGCGGTGGTTCCCAGTCACAATCGTGACTTGCCGAAAGGAACTCTGGCGTCCTTATTGCGAGAATCGGGATTCACGCGCGAGGAACTGATCGACTTTTTGGCCGGCAGATAGTCGAACTTGGCGCCGCCCGTTACGCGGCACCCGCTACTCAGTACTAGGAAGTTAGCTGCCGCAGGATCTCTTTCCCCAGCTTCTGCGTCTCGCCAAAGAACTTCTGATACTCGACGAACAGGCGGTTTAGCTCCAGTGCCTTGTCTGTCGAAGGATGCTTGCGCAGGATCATGTCGCGTACGTGCACGGGGTTGGGCAGGGTTGCGTCTTCGGTCAATTCTTCCAGCGCGGTATTGGGATCGTAATGATACATGCAGGTATTGTAGCGCCGCCGTCCCGGCGGCTGGCGGGACGGCGTCCCGCCAACTGGAGGTACTTACTGGCCGGCGGGACGCCGGCGCTACACCATCTCTGTTCCCCACAAATCGTGCAGGTGGACAATGCCTTCCAGCCGCTGGTCTCCGTTCACCACCATCAGAGAGGTGATCTTTTTCTCTTCCATCAATGCCAGCGCCGCGGCGGCAAATTCTCCAGCCGCAATCGTTCGTGGGTTTATGGTCATGCACTCGCTTGCCGTCAGATCGAGCACGTCTTTTCCGCGCTTTTCGAGCAGGCGGCGCAGGTCTCCGTCGCTGATGACGCCTACCAGCTTGTTGCCTTCCACCACCGCCGTCACGCCCAGTTTCTTGCGCGACATTTCGTAGATCACGTCCGGCATCTTCGTCTGCGGACTCACCCGTGGCAACGCATCGCCCGAGTGCATAAGCGACTCCACGCGCGCTAAGCGCTTGCCCAGCTTCCCGCCGGGATGCAGGTTGGCAAAATCTTCTTCCTTGAAACCACGCTTCTCGCTGAGCGTAACCGCCAGCGCGTCGCCCAGAGCCAGCATCGTTGTGGTCGAGGCCGTGGGAGCGAGTCCCAGATTGCAGGCTTCCTGATCGACCGAGCAATCGAGAGCTACATCGGCCGCGGCTGCCAGCGTCGAGGCTTTCTCGGAGGCTCGTGCGGAGGCGGGCGACTCGCTCGCGTTTTTCGTACAGATTTCATCCCCTGTCATCGCAATCATCGGTACCTGCAGCCGCTTGATGGTCGCCAGCAGCGCCAGAATTTCTTCCGTCTCGCCGGACGCCGAAAGCGCCAGCACGACATCTCCGCGCACCACCATTCCTAAATCGCCGTGCAGCGCGTCCACGGGATGCAGGTATAAAGCCGGAGTTCCGGTCGAACTGAGTGTCGCCGCGATCTTGCGCGCGATCAGACCGCTCTTGCCCATGCCTGTGACCACGACGCGTCCCCCGCAGGAAAACAGCAGATCGACGGCCCGCTGAAACGCCGCCGCCATGGGCCCCGCGATGCGGTCGGCGAGCGCGCGCAGGGCTTCCGCCTCGATTCGCACTACGCTCTCGCCCACATGCTTCATGAAGACGCGATCTTACCAGATGGCGGGTCTCATGCCGCCGCGTCGGCCGACGCTTGCAGGGTCAGGGCAGAGTCGCTAAACGCAGCGTCGGATAGAAAATCGGTCGTCAGGAAATGCTGGCGGCGCGCTTGCGTTCCCGCTTTCCAGGGATCCTGAATGCGCTCGACCGACTCGTTCGCCATGGCTTGCAGAGCATCGGGAATCGCCATGCCTGGCTGCCACAGCGCCTGATAAATGCTGTGCGCTCCGCCGTTGCCGAACTGATTGGCCAGATCCAGCATGAAAGCCACGGCGCGTTCGGAGCTTAATTGCGGAGCGTACTGTTGGATCTGAGTTAGGGAGCCGCGGAAGTCATTGAGCCCAGTCTGCACCTGCGCTTGTTGAAACGGCACCCAGAGCGCGGCAGCGCGGAATCGGCTTACCCAGGGGTCATTGATCAAATCGAAAGCCGGGTCAGTGGTTTGACCGGTTGCGGGATCGATGCCTCCACCCGGTTGCCGGGTGTGCGCAATTAGCCCACTGGCGACGTTGGGGTCGCCTCCGCCCAAAATCCGGACAAAATCTGCCGCGCTGGCCGCGGAGAATGCGTTCAGAATCTCGGTCAGACGTCCCGGTTTCTGCGCCCACTGGATCAGTCCAAAGGACAATCCGGCTTTGTCCGTGTTCAGGTTCAAGGCACTGAATTTGCCCGCACCTTCCATTTGCGCAACCACGCTCAGGATCTTCGCAAGGCCGCTGTACGCGAAATTGAGCGTGAGCGAGAGATAACCCCGCGACGCGATGGGCGCGGTCGCCGGCGATTGCACCAGGCTCTGGAGAGTTTTAGAATCTACCTGGTTTCCCGCGGAAAGCGACTGCTGCGTACGGAAGCCCTGCACGGCAGCGCTGGTGAGCGGGCCGAAGCTGCCATAAACCGGGCTGAGCAGGTTGGGCAAGCCCTTCTGTCCCTGGCCGGTGAGAAGATCTTGAATCACTCCTACGGATTCGACGTCAGGATCGCCGGGAACGATCGGACTTGCAGTTGCGGCCCCGGCGTTCAGGTCATCGACGCGAGAAACTCCACAAAGTGCCATGGGCATCCTCCCTGTCAAAAATGATCTTCATTCGTGCGCGGTTGTATTGGCTTCTGACCCAGCACGGCCAACCCTTTCGCCTGAATCATACGATCCCAGGGGCCAGCCTGCCAGTTGTCTCGCGTCTTCGCCAACTGCTGCCACGGAGGCAGCGCAACCATCAGGTTTCGCGCGGTCGAGTGTAAGTACGGTTCATACATGGAGCGTAGTTTAGTCAGCTTTTGCCGGCCCTCATCCGTGCTTCGCAACTTCAACCCCGCAGCGGCCAGCGTCTCTCGCAGCCTGTCGAATTCAGCGTCCGTCAGCCGTTCCGGCGCCTGCGGATCGTAGCGCGCATTCACGACCTGCGCCAGATCGACGGCCGCGTGGCGCGCCATGGCGAAAGTGAGCCGCGCCTGGCCGGGATGAATACCCTCGATGCCGGTGATGAGTAGCGAAGTCACATCCAGCATGGTCATCAATGCTCCCAGCCAGGACTGGTTGCTGTGCTGCGAACGAAAGAAGCTCAACACCGGATAAGAAATGCCGCTCTCCAGCAGTTCGCCGGCCCAGCGCTCCCAATCGCGCAACACTTCATCGAGTACGATCTGGTCGATCGCCGGATTCTCCGAACTCCCGGCGAGCCGCACCAGCAGCTCGCTTGCCGTGGGTGGCGATCCCGCGCGGGCATCGAGCATGGAGATTTGAATCTCCCGCCGCGAAAACGAACCGTATACCACCGGGAGATAACCGATGACCACGCCGAGAAACGCAAAGCCCATGCCCGCTTCGAGCACGGAAAGGGCACGCGCCAGGCTTGACGTCGGAAGAATGTCGCCGTAGCCCAGCGTGAAGAAGGTCTGGCCGCTGTGATAGATGATCCTTCCGAAGGTAATTGGCTCATGGCTGAGCTGTTCGTGCCCGCCGATGCCATATTGCAGCAGGGCAAAACCAAGAATCAGGCTCGCCGCCCAAAACTCCAGTAGCAGGATGAGGGACAGCGGCCCGAAATATCCCAGGAAGCTTTGCTGCCGCGCAGGGGTTCGAATATGCGCAGCAATGTTCTTCCACGGGATCCACGTGCGGCGGTAGAACCATGCCGTCAGCCTGAAGTGCCGCGTCACTCGCCGCGGCAAGACCACGGTCTCAAACGCATCCAGCAGCACCACGCCGATAATGATGCAGCCGAGGATAATCGCGGGGATGCTGTCGTGAGAGCTCATGCGGTATCGCAATCTTGATGCGCAAGGAAGGGTAACAGATTCGATCGGGCTTCGGCTGTCGGGCTTCGGCGAGATCCTTCCGCCAAGAGCGCAAAATCTGCAGGACCGGCGAAAGCCTTCTGGCCGGCTGAGGACCCCTTCGACTTCGCTCAGGGCAGGCTCCCCCGAAGCCCGGCTACTGCGGCTTAGGCTGCGCGGGCGGAGTCTGCGCCGGCGGAGCCGTGGTCGCGGGAGCGGTGCTCGCGGGTTTCTTTGGGGCCGGCTTTTTCTTTACCACAGGCTTTTTCGGCGGCTCGTTGTCGTCCACCACAGTTTTCTTCGGAGGCACTGCCGGAATCGCCGCCTGCGCCGTCTTCAGGTCCGTTCGCAAGCGCACGATTTCCTGTTCTTTCGAAGCGGCCAGCGTTTCCAGGCGCTCGGCCAACTGTTTCCGCGTTCCTTCGAAGCTATTCAGATCGTTCGACAGGGCCTGGAAATCGTCTTTCGATCCGAACGCCCCTGTCGATTCCACCACGCTCCCCACCACGTCGTAGAGCGCATCCAGATTCCGGTACAGCTTGAAGGTCGCGGGCAGGTCTTCCGGCGCATTGCGCAATTGCGCGAGCATCTCAGGCAAGGCATTCTGCAGATTGCGCTGGATGGAATCTACGTTGCCGAGCGCTTGTTTCTTGGAGGAGGCATCGGTCTTCCAGCGCTCGATGCGCAGCTTCGTCAGATCGGCTTGCGTGGTTTTCGAGGTTGCTTCCAGTTGGCTCAGCAATCCGTTCAGCTGGGTCACCGAGGCATAGGAAACCGGTCCGCCCTGCGAGGATCCAACCGGCGTGCCCTGCGCCGAATACTGCGGGTTGGAGTGCGGCGCCGGCGTAACGGACTGACCAAAGAGCGCTGCACACCAGAACAGCGAACACAGCCCGGAAGAGGAGATAAGTTTAAGGTTCATGGATTGTGGAATCGGTGGCGCGCCGCGTGCATCAGAATATCGAGAACCCGAGGATACTACAAGCCGTGCGTCCTTCGGCATCTCCCCGTAGGGGCTCTCGGATCCTACAATCTCTCCATGGAACGGAAAATCTTCTGGATAACCTTCACCGTACTCGGGCTGCTGGCGGATTTCCTGCTGCCCCTGTGGTGGGGCCTGGCCGCGACCATCCCCATACTTTTCATCTCATGGTGGGTCGCCTACCGCAGCGAGTGGTTCTGAATTAGGGGTTGGAGACGGACTGCGTCATGGTAAAGTCGCCGCCCCCGGCGCATTCGGCGCTACCAGCTACTGTCCAGGTGCCCGTGACCACACCGTCGCTGAGTACGTTTGTGTTGATGTTAATCGATCCAGTAAACGAAGTGCTCGTGAGGGTAAGCGTGTTGCCGCCGGAGGTCACCGTCATCGTGAGCGTGCTGTTGATCAGCTGATCGGCGGAGTTGTACTGCAGGACTACGTTCCCCGCATCGCTCGATAGTGCCGGACTGTACGGGATGCAGGAGTTCGCTTCGTTGTTAATCAATTGAAGGCTGGAAAAGCTCAGCGTCGAGGAGTCGGCATTTACCGTGAACTCCGTAATGAAGCTGAGCCCGGAAGCCGTGCCGTCTCCGCCGATCAGGTTGGCTTGCCAGATTCCGCCAACCCCGGCCTGCACGGAGCTGGGACTATTACAACTGGTGAACATGACTGCGAGCAACAGCAGGATGACAACTTCCTTCATGACTTTCCTTGAGCCTGACCCTGACGCGAGATTCTGACGCGAGATTTATCCTGTAAGACTACAGAGATGCGGGCTGGGCGGTCAATGGATGTAAGGTCGCGGCAGTTTCCCTGAGGCGCCGCAACCCGCGGGCACCTGTGCTGCCCGCGCCCACTTCCGAACCCCGTCTTTCTACGCTCCCCGCTTCCCCTTCAACTCCGCCAGCAATTGCTCGATGCGGTCTTCTTTCTCCAGCGCCGCGAGGCGGTCTTCCATATTGTCGCCGGCGATCTCGGCTTTCGCCTGGCCCACCGCTTCGGAGTGAGCCACCTTGCGCTTCATGCGGTCGAAGGCTGCGGCTTTCGAGCCATCGCCGACGGCCATGCGCGCGTCGCTGGCCTTGCCTACGGCGCGGGCGCGGCGATGCTGCGCGATCAGCACGTCGCCTTTGGCTTGCGCCTCGGTCAACTTCTGCTCGAGTTGGCGCAGAGCTGATTTCAGGTTCTCCACTTGCGCCTTCTGGTCGGCTACCTGCTGGGTGAAGCTCTGGCTCATCTCGCGATAGCTCTCCACGCGCTGCAGGGAAGCGCGCGCCAGGTCGTCCTGTTTTTTATCGACCGAGAGTTCGGCTTTGCGCATCCACTCGGCCACTTTGTCTTCGTTCTCTTTCTGCTTTTTCTCCAGCAGGTGCTGGTCGGCGATGGCGATCGCCACCTGCGTCTTCACCTGCAGAAGCTGGTTCTGCATGTCGAGAATTACCTGCTTGATCATCTTTTCCGGCTCCTCGGCCTTATCGATCAGGTCGTTGAGGTTGGCCCGGACTAATGTGGAAACACGCTCTAGTAGTGACATGATGGACTCCTTTTTTTAAAACTTCTAGCTGCTAGCTCCTAGCTTTTCATTTCGCTTTGCGGCTTCGCAGTTGGGGCACGTCTTACGCCGCAGAGTGCTGCCGATGGCGATGCCGATCGCAACGCCAATTCCCAGCCACAGGCCGACATGACCCGCCATGACTCCCAGGATCATGCCCAGCACTGCGCCCAACGCGATTCCTAATCCCATTCCTTTCGATTTGCGGTTCATAATCTTCACTCCGCTTTGCTCCGCCTCTTCGCGCGCCTCGCTGCGCTCGGCGGGACAGCCNNGAGGCGGCTGTCCCTACATGAGCAAATTGAGACGCTACTTCGTTGCCTCGACCACCGGCGGCACTGGGGCTGCTGGGGGCTTCGGGGTTTTGTCGCCGAGTTGCCGCACTTTCCCCAGCAACTCCGAGAGCGGCATGCCGGAGAGCGTCTCGAACAGAGCCGGCACCTGTGCCGCCATCTTCGCGATGTCGGCGGTGATCTTGTTCATCCCGGAAGCATCGCCGTTGCCGGTAGAAACGATGGTGATTTTGTCGACGTTCGCCAGCGGACTGGCCAGCGCCTTCACGATCTCCGGCATGGTGGCAAACAACCTATCGATCACGGCCGCCTGGTTGTATTCCTGGTAGGCCTCGGCTTTCACGTTCATGGCTTTGGCTTCGGCTTCGCCTTTCTTGAAAATGATTTCAGACTCAGCCTCGCCTTGTGCGCGAATCGAGGAAGCCTGTCCCTCCGCTTCCGCGATCAATCGCTGCTTTTCGGCTGCGGCGAGAGTTTCGATACGCTGACGCTCGATTTCGGCCGGCTTCAGCACGGTCGCGATCAATTCCTTCTCGCGGCGATTGATTTCCGCTTCCTGCACCTTGACCTGCTGCTCTTTCTCGATCTGCTGCACCTTCACCTGCTCGGCGATCACCTGCTGTTGCATGATGTTGGTCTGGATGTCATACGCTTTATCGGCCTGCGCCTGCTGCCGTTTGGTGACTTCAAGGAATTGCGCCTTTTTTACTTCGAGGTCGCGCTGCGATTCGGCTTGCTTGGCCAATGACAACGTTTCCGCCAGCACGCGCTCCTGATCGGCCTGCGCCTTGGCCACAGCGGATTCCCGCTGCGCCAGCGCGCGCTTGATGGCGGTGTCGCGGTCGGCTTCCGCCGTGGCCACATCGGCATCGCGCTTGATCCGGGCCACATCCGGCTTGCCCATGTTGGTGATGTATTCGTTCTTGTCGCGCACTTCCTTGATGGTGAACGAGATCACCTCCAGGCCCATCTTGTTCATATCCTCGGCGCAGGTTCCGCGCATCCGGTCGGAAACCATCTCCGGCTGCTTCACGATTTCTTCGACCGTGAGTTGGCCGATGATGCCGCGCAGATGGCCTTCCATCACCAGGCGGATCAACCCCTCGCGTTCCTGATCTGATTTAGTCAGGAATTGCTCGGCCGCCGTCAGAACCGATTCCCGGTCGGACTTCACCTTGATTTGCGCGACCGCCTCAACCGTCACTGCGACGCCTTGCTTGGTATAGAGATCCTGCTGCGGCGCCACGTCGAACGACATCAGTTCGAGCGACAGGTCCTTGCAGACCTGCACCATGGGAAGCACCAGCGTGCCGTGCCCCTGCACCACGCGCGTGCCGCCCAGGCCATACACGATGAGCGCCTCGTGCGGCCCCGCTTTGCGATATAGCCTGGCCATTCCGCTCATCAGGAACAAAAGGACCATCACTCCCAGCCCGGCGAAAATCCAAATCTCCACCATGCGTGACATCTCTGGCATAACGCCTCCTGTTACGAATGCAGTTCCACAAAATCTGAAAAATGTGCGGACGTAGTCGCCCCTCGTTTACTCGTCCCCCGACATCTCGCTCCACAACCGAACGTAGGCAATTCCCTTCTCGTAGCGCGTGACTACCACTTCCGTCCCTTTGGCGATCGCGCTCGCGCCTTCGCAGCGCGCACCGCACACCCGGCGGGTTCCCATCTGCGCGTAGACGATTTCGCCGGTTCCACCTTCGCGGATCGAGCTGGAAACTCGCCCTAGCACGCCCACCATTTCATAATCAGCCGGGTCCATATTCTCTTCATCCGAGATCAGCACTCTGCTCAGGAATAGGAAAACGATGCCTGCACCCACCAGTCCGCTGGTGATCGAAGCCAGTAATCCAAAGCCGACCCACAAGCCGGAGTAGCGCGTAAGCAGATAACCTGTGCCGCCAAACCAAGCCAGGAACGCCGTAAGCGTGACGAAGTTGAACGGCGAAACACCGCCGTCCTGTTGACTGTGCGCGCTCCCTGCCGCGCCGTGCGCTTCACCCGCAACTGGCGCATGACCCGCCGTGACGTCCCCATGTGTCCCCGCGACGCCGGACGAAGGCAGATGCGCTCCGCCCACGTGCCCGTGAAAATGAGGCAGATGCAATCGGCCGGTGCGCGCGCCCCCGAACACAAACGAAAAGAAACTGAAGCAGAAGCCCACCGCGAAACAGACCAAGTAAAAATCCGCCCAAGTCATGGAGTGATTCATCGGATTCCCCTCCGTTCCGCACCCGCAGCCCGGTCATTGCCGACGCGATGATTCTCACGACGGCCAATTGCGCCGGCGAACAACTCCGGCCGGAGCGCTTCGAGCAGTCGCTCGGCCAGCCCCGGCGTATCGAGGATCGCGCCCAAAAGCAGCAGACAGCGCCGTGTGTCTTTTTCCCGCGCGGCCTTGATCAGCACATCGCTCACCTCCGGATCGCTGACAAAACGTTCCGACCCTTGCAGCAGCCACACGTCCAGCTGGCCTTCGGTCGTGCGCAAGTCCGAGGTCAGCTCCGTGTGATAGCCCTCGGGGTCATCCACCAGGAATCCGGGATGCACCTTGAAGAACCTTGCCAGCAGCGCGCGCGACGACTGCGTCATGTGCGGGCGGGCGCCGTTTTCGATCTGCGACAAATAGGACTGGCTGATGCTTTTGCGCAGCTCCTGGCGAATGGCCTTCACCATTTCCTGTTGCGTCATGGCGCGGCCCAGGCCGCGCAGCGAGCCTTCCACCTCGCGCAGGTAGCGAATTTTCTCTCCCAGCTTCATATATCAGATCGCAATATTTATATTGCAATTTGTAATGTTAGTCAAGAACTGAATTGACTGTGTTTTGAATAAGTTGGAGCCTGTTCAGTTTGAGACAGAGGACGGGCACACAGAAGAACCGCTTGGGCATCTGCCCTGAACGCGGCGACCGCTTGAGAGCGTCCGACTGAAGATGGTTCCGGCTATTAGCCAGCCTTGATGCGCTGGCAATGTATGCCCTCACGGCCCAGGGTACCGCTGCAGGCGGGGAGGAGATGCGTCCGCTTCCACCAGCCAGACGTCCCGGTCGCGGAAATAGGTCAACAGAGGCTGCAGGTCGAGACCGGGGATTTCGCGCGCCCAGACAATTTTCGAGCGATCGATGTCGGCCGCGTTGTACACCCATTCGTTTTGGATGGTGCGATCGGGCGAGTAACGCACAATCGCCAGATGGAGGCCCGGAGTCGCGTCGAGTTGTTTGACCATGCGATCACGGTCGATACTCCAGGGCACAGCTTCCGTTTCCGCATTTCGAGCCCGTTGCACCAGGAAGATCGGCAGGTTCAGCAGAGCGGCCAGCACGATCACCCGCGTGAGACCAAGCCCTACAGTCCGGCCGAAGACCCTCCAGCGCCGCAAATGCCGCATCGATTGCACCCAGAGGGCGAACATCGTTGCGACGAGTGGAGCGATATAGTGCGCTTCCAGATAAACCACCGCCAGCAGGCTGGCCGCACTGAGACAAAACTGCACCCATAGCAAGCGCATCCGGCGGTCCCGCAACACCCAGGGCAGGGTTACAAATGAAATCGAAACGATGGCTCCGAAGAAGAAATGCCACATCCCGGTAATCCACACCTCAGATCTGTGTTTCCAGCCTGCGAAGGTTGGGATGTATTGGCGGCGTATGCCAACGTTGTAGTAGTAATCCAACTGCGCGTTCAGGTAGTGAAGCGGCAGATTCGGTTTTTGCCAGGCAAATACCGGACAGTTGCACTGTTGACGCATATAAAGCGCATGCGGAAGAAGAAGAGCGCTACCGGTTACGCGCCAGTTGTCATAAAGAACAAATAATATCGTCGCCGCCAGCACGCACAGCGCAGGCAGTAACACGCGTGGCGCGGCGATTCCGAAACCAGGGCTGGTTCCGGAAAACAGCCAGACACCAAGAGCGACGGCCACTGGCAAGCAAAATATAAAGCCTTCGAGCGGGCGGCTGTTTACCAGCACCGCGGCGCCGATTCCGAGCAGGAGAGAATCCCGGATGCGCTGGCGATGAATGATGCGTGGAAAAGCCCCTACGACCAGAGCCCCGCCGATGGCGGCGACCGCTCCACCCCAGTAGCTATTCACCCAGTAAGTGAACAGGCCCAGGCGCAAGAGCACAAACACCCCGCCCAGCAACGCCCATTCGGGGGGGAACCACCCTTGCAGCATCCACGTCACGGCGGCGCACATGAATGCCACGCTCAACAGTACTCCAATCCAGGGATGGCCCAGCAGTTGTCCGAGGGCAAGCACCGCGCCTTGCGCAGGCGGGAAGATCGACATGTAGGTGGGCTGCTGAAGCTCGTGAAACGTGTCGAGGAAAATCCACATCGGGTGGGGCGGGTTGGTCAACCTGCCGTGAGCAAATGTGTCTCCGGCGAGCAGGTAGCTGAATTCGTCGTGCACGGCTGGGACTGGCACCGGAAAGAGCCAGAGAACCGCGAGGCGCGCAAGTATGGCGGCTAAAGCGATCGCGATAAGAGCCGTTCGCTTTCGCGCCGCCAGGCGTGCGGCGAATTTTTCTGCCGGTCTGAGCCAGCGATCCCCGAGCAGGGGCGCGACCGATGCCAGAACCAGCAGACCGATCAGGATGAGCCAACCGAGGCGAGACATGAGCCGTAGGTAGAAATTAGGCAGAACTCCCGAGAACACCGCGATTCCCAAACCGGTGATTTCGCAGCAATCAAGGGCAAGAGTGGCTGCGCGCAATCCATGGTCGATCTCGCGCGCCAAGAAACTATACTAGAGGCTTGGGGATTGTGCCAACGCTCGGTTCACAGGTTTCGCGAAGTTCGATTGCATTGCATTCGGAGCTCGCGTTCCGCGATGCGCGTGGGCTCCCAGATTTCGCTGCAAAGCACGAGCAGTTTCCTTTATAGTGTGGCGGGGAGAAATCCGATCTTAATGCATAGCGTTTCAGCAGTTGGCACAGCCGGCGGCTCGCGAGGCTGGTTGTGAGTCTAGTGGAGGGCGCACTCGAGCACAGTTCAGTGTACCGGCTGTGGCAAGCTCCGTTTGCGGAACAGAAGTTCGCCCCGGTTCTCGCGAACAACGATCTGCGCCGGGTGCGCCGGGTGCTCGATGTGGCGTGCGGCCCGGGCACAAACACGCAACACTTTGCTCAGGTTGACTACCTCGGCGTCGATTTCAACCCAAGCTATATCGAAAGTGCGCGCCGGAGGCACAAGCGGGATTTCGTGGTTGCGGATGTCCGCAACTACCGCTCCGCTCCCGCCGAGAGATTCGATTTCATCCTGGCGAACAGTTTCCTCCACCATCTGAACACGGAGGATGTGCTGGGAATTCTGTCTCATTTGCGAACTCTTCTCACCGAGGACGGCCACGTGCATGCATTGGAGCTGGTGATGCCCGAAGAGAGATCGATTGCCCGTCTGCTGGCACAATGGGACCGAGGAGATTTTGCCCGCCCGCCTGAGGAGTGGCGTACGATTTTCAGCAAGCATTTCGAGCCGGTTCTCTTCGAGTTCTATCCGCTGACCATGATGGGGACGACTCTGTGGAATATGGTGTACTTCAAAGGAAAGCCCAGGACATGAACGAACAGACGAACGGTCTGGAAGCTGATCGCGCCGATTTGCTCGAATTGGTAGATCGATCTGCGTCGATGCACCGGGACGATGCTGCTCCTGCAGCTGAACATGGTCCGGGTGAACACGGTCCGGCTGATCGCGTAACTTACTTGTCGCCCCCCATGCCGGTGAGCATGGGGGATTGGTGGTTCGACATCGCCACCAGCGATCATTTCTGGATTCGACGGCGGTTTGAAGTGATGAGAAGGTTGGCGGATTCGGTGATTCGGAATTCGAAGCGCGCGGGCGAGATCGGCTGCGGCAATGGCTTGCTGCAAAGGGATATCGAGGACAACTACGGGAGGCCGCTTGCGGGATTCGAGCTCAACGAGCTCGCCTTGCAGAAAAACGTGAGCCAACTGAGCCCGCTTTACTGCTACAACATTCATCAGCGCAACCCGGAATTCCGCGGGCACTTCGATCTCTTATTGTTGTTCGATGTTCTGGAACATATCGAGGATGAGAGCGGGTTTCTGCAATCCGTAAAGTTCCATTTGTCGGAATCAGGCACTCTTCTGATCAATGTTCCTGCGATTCAATTCTTTTATTCCGACTACGACCGCGCTGCGGGACACGTTCGGCGCTACTCCTTGAATCAGTTGGCGAGGGTTACGGAACAGAATGGTCTCAGGGTGCGCGCACTTACTTATTGGGGTCTTCCGTTGGTGCCGCTGCTCCTGGCGCGGATGACGATGAGCATGCAGCGCAGCAATGGCAAAGCCGGATTCGACGCCCGGGGGAAAACGATGAACGGTTTGCTCTCGCTGCTGGCGCGATGTGAACCGCTGCCGCAGAGGTTCCTGGGTACGTCGGTGATGGCCGTGCTGGAGAATCGAACGTAAGTGAACGAAATGACTGAGCAACCCAGCGTTTCCGTCGCCATCCCGGTCTACAACGAGGAAGCGGTCGTGCCCGAATTGCTGCGCCGGACGCGCACCGTCCTCGATGAAATTCCGGGCGGCCCGCATCAGATCGTGCTGGTGGATGACGGAAGTTCGGACCGCACCTGGGAACTGCTGGAAAGAGCCGCGGAAAAGGACCCTCGGCTCGTCGCGGTAGCTCTCTCCCGCAATTTTGGCCATCAAACCGCGCTTGGAGCTGCCCTGGATCATGTTTCGGGCGATGTGACGGTTCTTATGGACGGGGATTTGCAGGATCCTCCGGAAGCCATCCCGGTTTTGCTGGACGCATATAAGCAGGGATATGACGTGGTGTACGTGCAGCGCGTGAACCGTAAGGAATCTTGGTGGCTGCGCGCCTGTTACTACCTTTTCTACCGGCTGCTAGCGGCACTCTCTTCGATCCAATTGCCGCTCGATGCCGGCGACTTCGGGCTCATGTCACGCCGCGTGGTTCAGGAGATCAAGGCGATGCCGGAGCACCATCGCTACCTGCGCGGGATGAGGACGTGGGTGGGGTTTCGCCAGATTGGAATTCCGATTGAGCGCGCCGCCCGCCGCGCGGGGCGCACGAAATACAGTCCGCTGCGGTTGCTTAAGCTGGCATCAGATGGAATTTTTGCTTTCTCCATCGTGCCTTTGCGCGCGGCGGCAATATTCGGGGCTGCGGCTACGGGGTTATCGGTGCTGTTTTCTCTTTATTCGTTGTACGCGAAGTTCTGGTTGCATGCGCCGCAGGGGTTCACGGCGTTAATCCTGGCGATCACTTTCCTTTCCGGCGTCAATCTTTTTTTTCTCGGCATCATCGGTGAATACGTAGGGCGGGTGTACGAAGAAGCAAAGGGACGTCCGCACTATGTGGTCCGCAAGGTGGTCCGGCAAAGGAGTCTTGGCGGCCTGGCGACCACTCCGCGCATCGACTCGCCCGAAATACTGGAGCGAACCGGCACCGACTATGACTGAGATTCGGCCGGGGATGCAGGCGGATCAAGAGAATTCCGGGCGGCATTGCACCACGCTCCGATGGGTGTTTCGTTGTCTGGCGGCTGGATTAGCTCTCGCCCAGATCGTGGTGGGCCGCAACACCTTCGGCCCGGACCCCAGATCCTACATGGAGTTGGCCCGCGCCATCCTGCGCCACGACTGGGCGATGGCGACCAACGCGTATTGGAGCGCGTTGTATCCCTGGCTGCTGGCCGCAGTCTTAGGGATCGTTAAACCGTCGTTGCGTTGGGAATTTCCCGTCGCACACGCCTTGTCCTTCCCAATGTATCTGGCTGCCATTGCAGCCTTTGAATTTTTCTGGGCGTCTCTGCTGCAGCGCAGGGACGCAGCTATCCACGGGCGCGCACAGAAGAACCTACCCATTCCGTCAGCGCAGATGTGGGTGTTGGGCTATTCGCTGTTCGTCTGGGCCACAGTGGGGGATCTGGTTTTGCTGATCAACCCAGATTTGCTGGTCGCCACGAGTGTGCTGCTGGCAGCAGGGCTCCTGATTCGAATGGAGATCGGTGGAGGCGCTCCCCGATCTCTGTATGTGTGGTTTGGAATCTGTTTGGGATTTGGCTATTTGGCGAAGGCCATTCTTTTTCCGATGGCATTCGTTTTCCTGGCGATGATGATCGCCATTTCCGGGCGTCCTCTGCGGCGGCAGGGCCGGCGCATGGCGCTGGCCTGGCTGATTTTTGTGGGCATAGCCTCGCCGGAAATCGCGTTGCTTTCGCATTCCAAGGGACGCCTTACTTTTTCAGATACCGGGAAACTCAACCTTGCCTGGTTCAACTACAACCTGCCGTACCGAAATTGGCGAGGCGACCCTCCTGGCACCGGTACGCCCGTTCACCCCACGCGAAAACTTTTTGATCATCCCGCCGTGTATGAGTTTAACGGGCCTCTAAGATCAAGCTACCCGCCGTGGTTTGATCCGTCTTATTGGAACGAGGGACTGTCGCCAACGTTCGAGCTTGGGACTGTAGCCAGGCATGCGCTCCACGAAGCGCACGAACTGGGATCGCTTCTTCTCCATCCAACCGCTTGGCTGCTCGGCATGCTTTTGATTCTCCTTGGCTCCGATCTTAAGGAAACGCTCAAGGGCATCGCTCATCATTGGTACCTCCTAGCGATCGCCGCGACTGCTCTCGGCCTTTACTGCTTGACGCTGGTACAGGGGCGCTTCCTGCCTCCGTGGGAGATGATGATCTGGGGGTCGGTTCTGGCGAGTGTGCGGCTGAGACCGGCGACCGCCCCACTCTGCCGCGGGGTTACCGCTTTAGTGTCTCTCGCGTTGCTGGCTGCCGTTAGCTACCTTGTGTACGGGGAGTCCGTTCATGGTTTTCACAACGACGCCAGCGCGGAATATGTGATCGCAGAGGGCTTGCAGCAGATGGGTTTGCAACCCGGAACCAAAGTGGGAGCAATCGGCTTCGATATGGATGCGCATTGGGCTTACCTGGCGCGGCTGGACATTGTGGCCGAGATCGGCACGGACGAAACGTGCTCTTTCTGGAGCGAACCTCCGGAGTTTCAAACACAGGTGCTGGAAAAATTTGCTGAAGCTGGCGCCAGCGTGGTAGTGGCGAATACGGGCGGCGGAATCAGGACCACGTCGCGAGCCATCCCGCTGGACTTGGCGGGTTGCGCTCGCCCGGGGCCGGGATGGCGCAAGATCCAGGGCAGCCCCGACCAGGCATTTTTCCTGAAGTGAATGGGCTCGTGGAATTCGAAATCACACGACTATAGCCCGGCCTCGATGCGGGAGCGCGGGTCGAGGTAGTCGCGCAACGCATCCCCTATAAAGTTGAACGACAGCACCGCCAGCATCACGGCGAGCGCGGGAAAGAGCACGAGATGCGGCGCGTCGAAGAGGTGGGCGCGGCCGTCGTTGAGCATTGTTCCCCAACTGGCGGTCGGTGGGGGCACACCGAGTCCGAGAAAGCTCATGGTAGCCTCGGCGAGAATGGCTCCGGCCATACCGATTGCCGCCTGTACGATTACGGGCTGAATAATGTTGGGCAGAATGTGGCGGGTGATGATGCGCAGATCGCTGGCGCCGAGGGCGCGGGCCGCTTCGACGAATTCGCGTTCGCGCGCGGCGAGGACTTGTCCACGAACCAAGCGGGCGTAGCCGACCCAGCCTCCGAGCGAGAGCGCTAGAACCAGATTGAAGATGCCGGGGCCGCGGAAGGCGACGAACGCGATGGCCAGAAGAATTCCAGGAAACGAAAGGAACGCGTTCATCAGGACTATGTTAACGAAGCGGTCGATGCCTCCTCCGTAGTAGCCGGCAATGGAGCCGATGATGAGGCCGAGGGCGAGCGAGGCTGCGACGACGCAGCTTCCCACGAGCATGGAGATGCGCGCACCGTAGATGATGCGGGAGAGAATGTCGCGGCCGAGTTCGTCGGTGCCGAACCAGTGGGCGCGGGATGGTGTGTCGAGACGCGCGGGAAGATTGATGGCAGCGGGATCTTGCGGCGCGATCCAGGGGGCGAACAGCGCGAAGATTACGAAGAGGATAACCAACACGACGCCGGTCGCCGCCAGCGGGTTGTGGCGGGCATTTCCGGCTAGCGAATGGCGGAATGTGATAGCGGTGTCAGACATGACGGAATATTAAATTTGCCTCGCCGTCTTGAGACCGCTCGCAACTTGTGTTCTCATTAAGGAATGCTGGTTCATGCGACGGGCATGCGCGCTAAAACCTCCACCTCTAGCTTACATTCTCGAGGAGAAAAATCATGAGCAAAGTCTCGTATATTCCAAAAGACTACAATTCCGTAACTCCTTACCTCATCATCAAGGGCGCTGCCCAGGCGATTGAGTACTACAAGAAAGTGTTCGGCGCGACTGAGACCGTTCGCATGAATGGTCCGGACGGCAAGGGCGGTCATGCCGAATTGAAGATCGGCAACTCGCACATCATGCTGGCCGACGAGAATCCCAGCATGGGGCAGGGACACACCAGTGCGGCCACCATCGGCGCAAGCCCGGTGAGCCTGTATGTGTATCTACCCGACGTCGATCTCGTGGTGGAAAAAGCGGTGGCCGAGGGGGCGAAGATTCTGAAGCCGGTGCAGGACCAATTCTATGGCGACCGCTCGGGCTTCTTTCAAGATCCGTTCGGACATCTGTGGGGCATCGCCACGCATGTGGAAGACGTGTCGCCCGAGGAGATGAAAGAGCGGATGAAGAAGATGATGCCGGCGGCGTAGCTGGATTCGGATCGGAGGCGGGGCAGAGATGCCCCGCCTTTTGCGGGATTGCTTCCTGGCACTAAGTACTTCCCTGGCCACCTCCACAAAAGCAACTTGACACATGATATCGCCCGCAATAGCATAGTGAGATGCGGGCATACGTGCTCGATACCGATGTGCTGGTCGCGGCTTTCCGGAGCGACTTGGGCGCTTCCCGTCGGCTTCTTGAAATGGCCTTGGCGCGGGAATTTGAATTGCTCCTCTCCGTTCCGCTGATGTTCGAGTACGAAGCAGTTCTGACTCGACCTGAGCATCTGTCGGCGTCGGGCGCGAGCACAGAGGATGTCGGGGACGTGTTGGACGGCCTGGCTATGGTGGGAAAACATGTCAGGCTCGCATTTCGATGGCGGCCTACGTTGCCGGACCCGAATGACGATATGGTGCTGGAGACTGCGGTTAACGGTCAGGCGCACACGATCGTTACATTCAACGAACGGGATTTTAATCCGGCAGCGGCCCGGTTTGGTTGTCGGGTGATGCGGCCGGGAGAGTTTCTGCGGTTGTGGACGTAAAACGGACTAACAGTCGAACCTTTAGGAGGGCGTCGTGAGACGAAGCAATTTTGCACTACGGCTGCAGCCATCTTTGCTGGACGAAGCGCGCAAACTCGCCGAGGCGGAAGGGGTGGCCCTGAATCAGCTCATAAACGTGGCGGTCGCGGAGAAGGTTTCCGCCCTGCGGACAGAGGAGTATTTCGCCGCGAGGGCGCAACGGGCCAATCCGGCCAAGATCGCCCGGATTCTGACGCGCGTGGGCAAGGGGAATACGCCGATGGCGGGGGATGAGCTTCCGGCTGAATTTGTGACTAAGCGAAAAAACAGGGCAGCAAAGAACTAGGCGCTCCGCAGTTGGTATTGATGCCGCTCGTACCACTCCTCGCTCAAGTCTTTCCAGACTGGATTGACTGAAATGATGAGCGCGATTTTCTTGATGCGCAACCAGCCCTTGATGCGCTTCTCGCGTTCGATGGCGTTGTGAACGTCTTGGAAGCGCTCGAAGTAGACGAGTCGGTCGAGTTTGTATTTCGCGGTAAACCCTGAGCCAATTCCTGTTTTGTGTTCGCGTACACGGCGCACGAGATTGTTGGTGACGCCTATGTACAAAGTCCTCGAGCGGTTCGTCATGATATAGACAAAATACATAGGTCCTTCGCGTGGTGGTTTCCGGCGGCACAGGAGCACGCGGGGCTCAGGATGACAAATCTGGGGATGGCTCGTCAGTGACGAATTAACTTTAGGACTGTGGAAAAACTGGACGAGGGCGCAGTGTGCCGGGATTCGATCGCCTTCGGGCTGTTATGCGTTGTCATCCTGAGCCCCACCAGCTTTAGTGCGGCCGGTAGCCATTACGCGAAGGACCTATGCAGTTGGGCAGCGCCACTGAGGTGGACGGGCCAAGGTGACTGATACGCGACATCACGCTGTCGAGTTTGCAGCGGG
>PLIO01000053.1 GCA_003140075.1 Acidobacteriaceae bacterium
GTTTCGACGGTGTGCATGTGCACATCGCCTTGAAGGTCGTCGAGCGTGATCAGGGTGGGCAACGTGTGTTTTTCCGCGGCATCGATCTCTCCCAGATTTTCGCGCAGCTCAGGAGGAATGTAATCGAGCTTGAGTTTGGCGTAGATCTCTTCTTCGCTCTTGCCGGCGACAGGCTTCTCGGTCTTTAGATCGGCGAGGCTGTATTCGTTGAGGGTGTAACCCAGCTTGAGAGCGCGCTGGCGCAGGGCAACGTTGTGCGACTTTGATCCCGTGAAGTACTGCATAGCCGCGCCGAATGATTCCGGAGGCAGTAAGCGAACGTCCACTTGCATGCCGCTGCGCAAGCGGAAGCTGATTTTGTTATCGCCTTGAGCGATGACGTCCATGAGCGGCGGATATTTCGCTATGTACTGGACCGCCTGCTGGCGTTCCGCTTCGTTACAGCAGGCAGCGCCGGTTACAAGAATATCGAGATCGCCGACGGTCTCGCGGCCGCGGCGCAGAGAGCCGGCGGGAGTAATGCGGTCGATGCGGGGAAACTTTGCGAGATATTCGGAGAGTTTGGTTGCCTCGGCCTCGGCGGCGTCGATGAGAAATCGGCCGGAGATTCGGCGGTAGTCTGCGATCGCCTTCAGCAGTTTCTGTTCATGTTTCTCACCCATGCGCGGCAGTTCGCGGATCTTGCCTTCGCGCGCCAGTTTTTCCACGCCATCGACATCGCAGACTTGATAGGCGCTCCAGATCAGCGCGATCGTCTTCGGTCCCAGCCCCTGGATCTTGAGCAACTGCAGCATCGAAGGGTGATATTTCTTGAGCAGGTCGGCTTGCACGCTGAGGCTGCCATCCTTGAACAGTTCCTGCAGGTTGACCAGCATTCCCTTGCCGATGCCGGGGATGGCAAGAACCTTCTTGGGTTCGGCGATGATGTCTTTAATCTGCTCGGTAAGGTTTTCGATGGCTTGGGCGGCGTTGCGGTAGGAGCGGATGCGGAAAGAATCCTGGCCGTCGATTTCAAGCAGGTCGGCAGTCTCGTAGAGGACCGTGGCGATGGATTTGTTGTCCACGTCCTAAAGAGTAAATAAGATTGGCCTGCACCGCCAGCGGCGGGTTCGCTTGACGGGCAAAGGCAAGCGTTGGAGCCTCTGGCCGACCCGTGCAAGGCAGGACAATCCGCGAGAAAACAGATTTATGCGCTCTTCGTCACGTTTGCCGCCTGCGGTCCCTTTTGACCCTCGGTGATCTCGAACTCGACCGCATCGCCTTCCTGCAGGCTCTTGTAGCCCTCGGAGGTGATCGCGCTGTAATGTACAAAAACATCTGGACCATCGGCGCGGCCGATGAATCCGTAGCCCTTGGCGTTATTGAACCACTTGACGGTGCCTTTCAGACGTTCCACGTACCCCCGCTTTCTGCACGTCTTTTAAGAGGGGGGCCAAAGACGTGCCCGCATACGATGCATTTTGGAGCGATTGGGTTTGGGTGTCAAGGCGAAACGGTCGCGGGGACGGTGACGGACCGCCGGGGTGGGAACGGGTTCCTTCGTTAGCAGACTGGACCGTTCGGCTTGGCGCGTCGCAGCCGCTAGCTAAAGGCGGGCATGCCAGCGCCGCCCCGGTTACCTATTTTCGCCGGGTCTGATGATCGAGCCACAGGATCGACGAGATCGTTTTCGCGTCGCGAATCGTGCCGTTCAGTACCATGCGAACTGCCTTCGACAAGGGCACCAGACTCTTACGGATTACCTCGTCCGGTTCGGGGTGCGCTGGCCCGGCTCGAAGGTCGGTGGCCAGAAATACCGACATAGTCTCGGCAACGAATCCGGGGCTGGCGTAGAAGTTGAGAATGCGGCGCCAATGGGCGGCGGTGTATCCGGTCTCTTCCAGGAGTTCGCGCCTGGCCGCGGGAAGCGGATTTTCGCCCGGGTCGATGCGCCCGGCGGGGAGTTCCCACAGAAAATCGTTAGCAGCGTGGCGGTACTGGCGTTCCAGCAGGACACGTGGCGTCGAGGCCGATTCGTCGACGGCCAGCACGACCACCGAGCCGCTGTGATGAATAACATCGCGCCGAGCGCGGACGCCTCCGGGTTCCTGCACTTCGTCAGTCGTGACCCAGAAGACCGGGCCGCGATACACCGTGCGGGAAGAAATCAGCTTTGCCTTGGGGTGTGAGCTTTTGCTGGATGTGGTGGGCGTTGACCTCGAGCGGGAAGAATTGGGCATGAGAATAATATAAAACACGGCATAGAAATGCAGCTTCCGGCGTCCGGTTGCCGGCGAGGCGGATATGACAATCCGGGGACTGCGGCCGATTCTGCTATGCTGCCGGGCATGTCCGTGAGGCGGTCGAAGAAGCCGCGTATTGCTATCGTTGGCGCCGGGAATCTGGCCAGTGCGCTGGCCGTGTCCTTGCACGAAGCGGGATACGAAATCGAGCAGATCATTACACGTGGACAAGTGGCATCGTTGCGGCGGGCGCAGCGCTTGGCGCGTGAGGTCAGCGCACTGGCAGTAGCGGTCGAGCGAGTGAAGGTTCGGGCGGAGATCGTCTGGTTCTGTGTTCCCGATGGAGCAATTAGCGCGTCGGCGGCATCGCTAGTGGGAGCGGCTGATTGGAAGGGCAAGGTGGCGCTGCACTCCAGCGGAGCTCTGACCAGCGACGAACTTGCCGCACTGCGGAAGCGAGGCACTGCGGTCGCTTCCGTGCATCCTCTGATGACGTTTGTGCGCGGTTCGCGGCCGGCCCTCGCGGAAGTGCCATTCACCATCGAAGGAGATCAGAAAGCTGTGCGGGCCGCGCGCGCCATCGTGGGGGACTTGCGTGGGCTGCCGTTTACCATCCGCAAAGAGCACAAGCAGGCGTACCACGCGTGGGGAATGTTCGCCTCGCCGCTTCTGACGGCCTTGCTGGCAGCCAGCGAGCGCGTTGCTGTCGCCGCCGGAGTCGACCGAAAGGCGGCGAAAGAGAGAATGTTGCCAATTCTCACCCAGACACTGGCTAACTATGCGCGCTTGGGAGCGGCGGAGTCTTTCAGCGGCCCCATTGCGCGTGGCGACGTGGCAACTGTCGGAAAGCATCTCAAGGTATTGGGCACGGTTGCGGGAGCGCGCGAAGTTTACATTGCTCTGGCGCGGGCCGCGCTGCGTGATCTGCCGGCGAAGAACCGTGCGGCGTTAGAGCAGATGCTAACGTCGGCTCGTCCTCCGCTCGGGAAGAGAACGCTACGAGCTGAATAAGTGGCCGAGCTTTTCCTTCTTGGTCTTGAGATATTCTTCGGCGTGCGGGCTGGCCTCAACTTCGCAGGGCACCCGCTCCACCACCTCGACTCCGGCGTTTTGCAGGGCCTCAACTTTGTCAGGATTATTAGAGAGCAGGCGCACTCGATTCACGCCTAGCGCCTTGAGGATCTGGCCGGGCAGCGCAAAGTCGCGATGATCGGCCTTGAAGCCCAGGCGCTCGTTGGCTTCGACGGTATCCAGACCGGCATCCTGCAACTCATAGGCCTGTAATTTCGCCATCAGGCCGATGCCGCGGCCCTCCTGCTGTTCGTAAATCAGGATGCCAGCGCCCAGGTTGCGAATCATGGCGAGCGCCATCTCAAGCTGTTGGCGGCAATCGCAGCGTAGGGAATGAAAAACGTCTCCAGTGAGACATTGCGAGTGCACGCGCACCAGCGCAGGAGTGGAGTGAACGTCCCCCATGACCAGGGCAGCGGCTTCCTCGACGCGGCGGTTTCCATCCGAACCGGCTTCGAGGCGAAAGCCATGGATGCGGAACTTGCCCCAGCGCGTGGGGAAATCCGCGGATGCGAGTTGCTGAACTGCGTTGTCGCTCACATATTGATTATAGCGGCTGGGCGAGGAGACGCGAGCGACGCAGGGGCTGGCCTAACCCCGTGCCTTGAAAGGGAAAATGGCATCTTGCTTGGAAGGAATGGGGCTTCCGTTGTGAGTGGCCGGGCGAAAGTGCCAGTTTTCCAGCGCCGCGAGACACTTGTTATCGATCGCGGAGCCGAGGCTCTGCAGCACCGTTTTGCGGATGATCTCTCCTCTTTCGTCGATCGTGATTTCGATGACGACTTTGCCCTCGGAGTCCGGACGTTCCCACGGGTAGACGACCGGATCGGACGTTGCGATGGGCAGAGCTGGACGAATCTCGTCGCCATATACGGGTCCGCCGGGCAGGCTCCCGTAGGGGAGTCCTACGGGAGCGCCGTGGCCCAGCTTTGAGAGCGTTGCGGTCTTCGCGTTGTCATCAGCAGGGGATGAATTAAGTGGCGGCCTCGTGAGGAGCAGCTTCGCGGGCACGGAGTTCTGTTTCAAAACCAGTTTCTCATGTCCGAACCGCTGATGACGATACACCTGGCTGGCGCTGTCGGGTGAACTGGTGGTGCTGTCGTCGGGTGACCGGGAAGGGAAGTAGAGTTGCGTGACCACTTTGCCATTGCGTCCGAGCGCAACGGAAGCCGGGCTCAACAACTGAGGCTCGGGAGCATGCAGTAACCAGAGGAACAGCAGGCCGTGCAGCGCCAGCGAACCTGCCAGCACGCCGCGCTGACGCCTTGACCTCCCAGCATTCAGTTGCGCGAACATCTCTAAACGAGAACCCCAATCCGCCGCCGCCCTTGCTATTAGGTTAGACGCGTGACGAGGCTCTGCGCAAGGATGTTTTAGCAGTTTGTTTTAGCCTCCGGTAACCGCATCGGCACCGGCGTGGTGCGAAAGAGTGAACGCTGGTAAAATGAGTGGAGAAAAAAAGCACACCATCCCTCGTGGGGCTATAGCTCAGCTGGGAGAGCGCGTCGTTCGCAACGACGAGGCCGTCGGTTCGAGCCCGACTAGCTCCACCAATCTTCTTGTCTTCGACTATCTTAGAGTGGAGTCTTCACGCTGGCAACCTAGCGTCCCATCTACCGTAATTACATCCTGCGCTTCACACGGAATCAGCTTGTTGCCTGATGTACCAGGGCGCACTCACGGTGAAGATGCGTTCATTGCCGCGGGCCAGAAGCGCCCATTCCAGAAGGCGGCCGCGCTGATTGTGCAGGAAATATTCGAACCATCTGTCCTCCACCAGTTCCGGTATGACCACAACAATGCTGCGCCCCGGATTTTTCTTGGAAAGATCGAGGACGAACTGAACGATGGGAATGATGACAAAGCGATAGGGTGAAGGCAGAAGGTGAAGTTGAGGCGGCTCCTTGCCTTCGGCGCGGAAGGGCTTTTCAACGTATTGCTCCCAGTCGTCTTGCAGTAATTCGGAATGCTCGCTTGGTTCAACGTGCAGGGCGATCACTTCCGGGGAAAGCCGGGCCGCAAATTCAATTCCCTGGCGGGTAATGTTGCTCCAGCGGTCGATGGCAATCACTGCGATGGGATGCTGGCTGAGACCTGCCGCGTCGACGGGAACCCTGCAGCTGGTGAGTACTTTCACGTGGTGGTAGTGGCGGCGGACGATGGCGAAGAAAAGGATCGTCAAGGGAATAAAAAGCAGGGTGATCCATGCGCCTTCCAGGAATTTCGCAACCAGCACGACGCCCGTGGTCGTGCCGGTGACGAGGGCGCCAAGTCCATTCACGAGTGCGCTCTTCAACCAGTTCGGACCGCGATTCTTCCTCCAATGCATGACCATGCCGGCTTGAGAAAGCGTGAAGGCCAGAAAAGCGCCGACGGCATAGAGCGGGATAAGCCGGTCAGTGACACCGCCAAAGAGAATGAGTACACCACCGCACAGCACCGCCAGGACGACAATGCCGTAAGTGTAGACGAGGCGCCGCCCGCGGTAGCCGAAAATGTGCGGGAGGTAGTTGTTTTGCGCGATGGCGCGGCAGAGGCGCGGAAAATCGGCGAAGGCGGTGTTGGCGGATAGCGAAAGAACGACCAGGATTGAGCCGATGGTCAGATAATAAAAAAAGCCTTTGCCGAAAACCGCGGCGGTGAGCATCGAGAGCACGCTCTGATAACCGGGCTGGCCGGGATCGGTTGCGGCGATTCCGTAAGTTCGTACAAGATAGGAAATTCCAGCCAGCAGCACCGCCAGGAGAAAAATGATCACAGTGAGCGTGCGCTGCGCATTCTTGACCGTGGGCTCCTTGAACGCTTTCACGCCGTTGCTGACGGCTTCCACGCCGGTCAAGGCCGTGCAACCGCTGGCGAAAACCTTGAGCAGCAGCCAAGAGCTAACGGTTGCCGTTATCGGTGGCGGAAGCGGAAGCGGAACCGCCGGCGTGGGATGCCCTCCGCTCAGGAAAACACGGAGAATGCCTGCGACGATGGTGATGAGAAGGGTGCCGACAAACAGATAGGTGGGAACTGCGAAAGCAGCGCCAGCCTCGCGTACGCCGCGGAGATTGAGAACGGTGATGATGATCAGAATGCCCACGCACAGAGAAACGGTGTGCGGCAGTAAGGACGGAACCGCCGAGATCAAAGCGCCAACTCCCGCGGAAATGCCCACTGCGGCGGTGAGAATGTAATCGGCGAGCAGCGCAGCCGCTGCCAGTAAGCTGGCGGGTGCGCCAAGATTGAAGCGCGCCACGGTATAGGAGCCACCGCCGGAGGGATAGGCGGCGATGGTCTGGCGATAGGAGAAATACACGATCACGAGCAGCGTGATGATGGCGGCGCTGATGGGTACGATATAGTGAACACCGAGAAGGCCAAGGGGAATCAGAAGGCTGAGGGCCGCTTCTGGGCCATAAGCAGCCGAGCTCAGCGCGTCGAGACCAAAGATCGGGATGCCCTGTATTGGACCGATCTGCTCGGCGCGCTCGTCGCTGGTTTTGATGGGCTTGCCGACAACGAGATCAAGTATGTTCATAAGGGATGGTGTCCCTTCGTTGCCGACGCGAGAAAAGTAAGACTCGCCGCAATGTGTCCAATCGTGTCTGAGCACACACGATAGCATCGCTGGGGTTTGCGATCAAAATGCGCCCTCGGGCCGAGCAAACACACCCGTGCACAATGAGTAATGAGAATGATCAGCCAGAAAAAAAGACCGCGCTGCTGTGGCAGCGCGGCTCAAGGGTTGATGCTTCGAGAGGAAGGAAGCGGACTCTTGATTCAGGAAGCTGGGACGACTTAAACCGTGCCGAATTTTCTCCGAAGCGCTCCGGCCAGACCAAGCAATCCGGTGCCCATGAACATCAGGCTGCTGGGTTCGGGAACTGCGCTGTAGCCAATGAACTCCTGTGGCCCCACGCCGGGCGTTGCGCCGTTGGGTGTGTAGAGGATCAATCCGTTGAAGGCTGAATTGGAAGCGGTCGCGGCCAGACCCAGGTAGAGGGAATCGACAGCTCCGAAATTGCTGCTCTTAAAGTAGGCGCTGTTTGCCGCATTGGTCGAAAACAGGCCCCAGATGGCCCATTGCGCGGCAGTGCTGTTGAGTTGCCCGGCGAGCATGCTCTTGAAGATCAGGCCGGCCGCTTTGTAGTCCAGGGTCATGGATGGCCCGAACATGCTGTGCGCAATGCCCTGCAAGAATGGCGAGGCGGTGGCAGTCCAGGTTTCGCCGACCGCAACGTTGTTGTCGAAGGCATCGCAGATCAGCGGAGTGAAATTGGAACTTCCGTTGATGGAGACGTAGAAGGGATAGCCGACGAGCGGAGAACCGTGCTTGGGGACGACTCCGTTATGCCCTTCGTAAGTCATGGTGACGGAAGTGGCGAAGGCAGCGCTCGCCAAGAGGAGCGAGAAAATCAGGACCGAAAATGTCAGATGAAGACGGCTCAAACGCATGTGGGTTTGCCTCCCAGCAAACTAAGGACGGCTGTCTGGAATCTGCCCGACAGCGTGCCCCGCTTTCCTTCGATCGGGGGAGATCGGCCAGCAAATCTTGAAGAGAAGAAGCTTTTGTTGAAAACTGGCTGCGCCGCGAAGGGCGGCATTTCTATCAACGGGTGGAACTGACTCCCGTAACAATCTGGAGAGTACCAGCGTGTGCTGGGCCTGAAAATGGCCCGCTTGGGTTGTTACGAAAGTGACCAATGAAAATGAGCGGGCGGGACGTGAAGCTGGAATGGCCGAGGGACACGCCTTTGGGACGGTTAGAGAAATACACAACATATTGTGTGCAAAGCGTTTCACGGTCTGCTAACATGATCGCCAGAAAGAGGGCGATCTCCTGCCGTTTCTGCAGGTTCGCGCTCTGCGGTATGGCACTCAAACTGCGTCTATTGGTTCGTGGTGGAGTGTCTTGAGGTCCGGAGCCCAGGACGTCCGCCGCAGGTAGGAGTATGTTGTGACCGATCCCGAAGAGGGGAACGTTCAGGTAGTAGTGGTGAAACGCCGACTTAGCCGTCGTCACCGTCGTAATCGTCGGATTCGGCGCTGGGCTGTCGCGACCATCGGGCTGTTAACCGTAGGTGTCTCGGCCCTCACGTTGAGGTATCTAAGCCCGTCGCTTTTTCGTGGGGACCGGTCCGCGTCCCTCACCCTCCAGCAGGCGCAATTTCGGCGCAATCGACTAGCGTTGGATCAGATTCTCTCCGCGCCCGTGGCCGCGTCGTCTGCCGAGCGCCCTGTGTATCCCTACTCGGTTGTGGCTGGCGGAGTCGAGGACGCGAAAGAATTGAAGTGGGTGGCGGAGCACGACCCGATCGTGGCGGCTCACTACGCAGGTTTCGATTATGACCACGCGCGCGTAGTGCGTCTCACGCTGGCGCGGACAGTTTATGTCTCCTACCGCATCGGGAACCGGATCTATTGGACCCATCACAGGCTGACCCTCCACCAGGGAGAGAAGCTGATCACCGATGGGAGAATGACTGCGCGCAGCCGGTGCGCCAACCGCGTGGAAGAATCTCCACAGCAGGCGGCTGCGCCGGTTGAGCCACCGGCGGAGAAATTCGATCAGCCGGTTCGAGCCGGCGATGGCACAGCACAGCAATTTCCTCCAGTTCCGTTTGAGTCGGCGTTGCTCAACCGGCCCGAAGGGCCCGGCCTTGGGCCCGCTGGACCGCTGACTTTGTACAATCCGTTTGTCGGGGGGAACTGGGTGCCCATAGCGCTTCCGCCGTTACCGGCGGCCCTTTGCGGTCCGGCTAAAACTAAGGGCACGGGCGGGACTGAGGGTAGTGGGAACGGCAGCGGCAAGAATAAGGGAAGTCCGTGTGGAGGATCTACCGGGACCAACGTTATTCCAGAACCCGGCACATGGTTGCTGTTCGCTTCCGGCTTGGCCGCGATCTACTGGCAGGCCCGCCGCAAGCTGACCCGCGCCTGAGGTTTCCACAGACTCCAGTGCAGTAACGGCTTCCAGAAGAGTCTCTTTCGGCGGAATCTAGATATCCGCACCTGTGGCGTTCCTTATTTCTGCGTACCCTCTTCGTTCATCCCTTCTGCGGTTTTTGACTCGGCGCCGTTTTCGGGGGCGCGACCCAAGGTTGTAAGCCTTTAGTAAGAGGGTTGGCTTGGGAACACTGCTAGAATCGCCGTAGCGCCACGCACACACCCAGAGATTCGAGAGTAAAGACACTGATGGACCGCCGCTTCAGAACCGCTGCTGGGTTGCTGGTGTGGGTGAGCTTGTGTGCGCCCGTGCTTGTCGCGGGGCAGGTTCAAAGCGTGTCTTCGGTTCGCCGGGTGCGGGTGCTGGGCAAGCAAAATCCAGTGGAGATCGAAATCGAAGCCAGCGATCGCCTCGTTCCGCAAACCCAGGTGCTCACCGGCCCCGACCGTCTGGTGGTGGATTTCGCGAACGCGGTTCCCGGCGCTCAATTGCGCAATCAGACGCTGAACCGCGGAGAAGTGAAGAGCGTTCGCGTGAGCCTGTTTAGTTCGAAGCCTCCCGTCACGCGCGTCGTATTCGATTTGAAGAGTCCGCAACATTACCAGGTTTTTCCGTATGGAAGAACGGTGATGGTGAAGGTGGGAGCAGGCGTGGGCGTGCAAGCAGCCAGGCTCGCTCCAGCTTCGGGATCACCGGGTTCCGGCGCGGGCCTGGTGAATACGAGTTATCCGGCGCAGTCCGTGCCGGTCGCCGTTCCTGCGCCAGCCGCGCCTCCGCTCGTGGTTTCGTTCCAGGCGGGACTGCTTACGATCCGTTCGAACAAAGCCAGCCTGTCGGAAGTTCTCTTCGCCGTGCACCAGCGCACCGGAGCGGAGATCGCCATTCCGGCGGGAGCGGAGCAGGAACAGGTTATGGCCGAAATCGGTCCCGCGCCTGCGCCGGAAGTTCTGGCACACCTGCTGAACGGATCGAAGTTCAATTTTCTGATTGTCAGTTCGGCGAGCGATCCCAGCATTCTCGACCGCGTGATTCTGAGTGCACGTCCGGAAGGCCCGGCGCCGGCCTATCGGGCTCTGCCGCAAATGCAGCCGGTTGAAGAACCGACCGCCGAGGTCCCGGAACCGCCTCCTGCTCAGCCCGCGGCGGCTGAACCCGCGCCACCGGGGCCTCAGGCTCCGCCACCCGGGCCTCCGGACACGAAACCGGCGGGCAACGACGTTCCCGACTAGACTGCGAAGTTTCTGGAATCAGTTGAATGAATCGATGGGACGCGCTTGCGCGCTGAACCGCGCGCGGAACACGACGGACCGGATCACGGCGCTGGTGGCGTGATCAGCCGCACTGGTACGGGGGAAGTTCCGGTTACATACGCAGTTATCCCGGCAGGCACCGTGTTTCCACAACCCGCGACGTTCATCACCGTCACTGCCAGACTGCCATCCCCCGTGCTCACGTTTTGGATGAAGACCTGCAGAAAACCGACGATGGTAACCGGCGCTTGACCTGAACCGTTGATCGCGAGTGGCTGCGTATCGTCGTAGATGGGGAGCGTCACAATCGAATTGCTGCTCGTGATTACGCTGTTGGTGCCAACCGTGCCGCCAACCAGAGGGTTGTTCCCCCCGGCATCAATCTGGTAGGGATAAACGCTCACGTTAAGGGAGTCCGCTCCAGCCCCTGCCACCTCGTGGGTGAGGCACGCCGCAGCCGTAGCCGTATCGCCGCCTACGCCATTGGGGTTTTCGGTCAAGTCGACATAGTTCGGTGGATTTGCGGTGCTGGCCAGCACGCCGCACTGATAGACGGTGGACTGGTCGCACCCCGCGATAGCGGCCTGGTAGTAAGGAGGGCCCTGTGTAACGCAACTTGGCACCGCCACCGCAGGAGACTGGACCAGCCCCGGGAGATATTGCAGATTGGGCATAACCGGAGCAGATACGGCGTTTGCCCCCGGCGGGGTGTTGAGCAGCGGGTTGCAGTTCCCGGCCCCCGTCAGGTTGCAATCAGCGATTAAATTGAAACTTTCGCCGACCGCGCCGACGCCGCCGTTGTTGATGAGGATTCCGGCCGTTGTGATGGACCCCCCCGGCAGTGTGACAAGGGTATTGCATGCGGTGCCGGACGGGGAACAGCCCTTTGGGTTGCCGGGGTCTTTATTCGCCACAATCCAGGGCTTCACGCACCGTGGCTGAACCGGTATAAGGTTGCCTCCCGAAGAGTAAACATTGGAATTCGAAGGATTGAAGGCCTCCGCAGTGGCAGTAGCGCTGACGCTGCTGCCGGTTCGGCCCCAGATGCGGGAGAAGTAGGCCGGCAGGCCCGTTTGCGTCAGCTGCACGGTCACCTCCGGGTTCACGCCGAAGCCCGGGCCCGCCCCAGAGCAACTCGCGGCGCCCGGCCCTCCGGCGTTGCCCGCCGAGTAGGTTACCATGATTGAAGCGGTCGGCACGGCGGTGCCGCCTACAGTGTTCTGCTGCGCCGCCGTGATCGCAGCCACATTTGCCGGGCTGCCTGTACCTCCGCAGACATCCGCCCAGATTCCGTCGGTTGCGCCATTTGTCGGGTCGCCCGTGAGACCAGAAATTGAAATCGTCCTCGCCGCCGCCAGCGCCGCGGCGTCCGCCGCGCGCTGTGCCTCGGCGCTGGCCTGGTAGAGCGTGCCGATATCGATGGAGAGTCCGGCCATCGCGATGATGCCGACGATGGCCAGCGCCACCAGCGCCATGGTTACGCCTCGCTCCCGGCTTCGGTGCGGTGCGCTTTGTCGCCGTCGAATCAGTGGTGGGCGCATAGTTCGTCAGTTCTCGTTGAACGCTACCGCAGTCGTGCTGATCCCGGTCGGAAGAGTAAAACTATTGCCGAACAGGCCAGCTACGCCACCGAATTGCCAGTTGTACGGGTAGCGGATGGTGACGAGCGTGTTCACAAGGTAAGTGGTGGTCGGTCCGGAGGTCTGCGGCGTCGAGTATCCGCGGTTGATGGTCAGCACGAGCGCCGCTCCGCCCGGACAACTGGGGCCGGTTGCGACCCAAGTGAGCGGGGGCGGGTTGAGCGTCGGCAGCGCAAACTTCAGGCCGCAGTCGTTGATGCCTTCGGAGAGCAGGTATTTATCAACCACCTGCAGAGCATCGCCGACGGATGCAGGGAAGGGCGCAGAACCCGCGAGGTCGTTGGCGGGATCGGAGGCGGCGACGCGGGCGCCTTCACGCGCGGCGTTGGTCAGCTTTTGCTTGAGGGTGATTGCGCTGCTGAAGTCAAAAATTCCGATTACGAACAAAACCAGTAGGGGCAAAGAGACCGCAAATTCCACGATCTGCGAGCCGCGATTATCTTTGGTAGCCTCGCGCGGAATCCGGCTTAGAGCGGACGACAATCGACCCACGAGGCGGGCGTGCATCATTGCGTCTCCTCCCGCATTTGCGCCTGCGCCGGGAGGGCAATCTTTTGCAGGTCCAGAGACGTGCAGGGCTGCGGCCAGCAGGGCAGCGTGAAATGGAAAGGATACTTGTAGCTGAAGCTGACGGAGGTGCCGCAGGTTCCGGCCCCGACCACCGTGCCGCCACTGCTGTACGACAACTGAACATTGGGCTGAACGCAGACGTTGCTGGTGGTACTCGAACTCGGGACGCAGGCGACGGGACTGCCGCCACAAGGGTAGGGGCTTCCACATGCGCACAAGGTAGGAATCGGCGAGGGCGCCAGGGCTTGCGTAGGGTCCAGGTTTGCGGTCGATAGGACGCTGTTGACCGCGCTTACAGCATTGTTTGCGGCGGTTTGTTGCGCGGAGCCGGCGCTGGGGCAGGTTGCGCAAACCGGAGCCACGGCCGCGCGCGCGCCTTCGCGCGCCGCGTGCGTGATGGTCCCGTAATAGCGGAAGGCTTGCCCGAACCAGAAGATGGCCATCACGAACACGAAGAGCAGAGGCAGGATCATGGCCGTCTCGGCAATCTCCGACCCGCGGGTGTTGCGCACGAGGCCACGGCAGGTTGCTGGAATCGATCTCCGCACGGCTATCGCGCTCCTCCCATCTTCCAGCTCAAAACGCCATACAACAAAGTGGTTATGGCCAATGCTACTCCATAAGGAANNCGTCCGATATTGCGCAGCGTCTCTTTCATGCGCCGCTTGTAGATCACCAAGCCGAGGGCCATGATTCCCGCCACGAAGACGGACCCGATCAGCACATTCACCAGCATTCCCGGTCCCACGAATGCCCCCAAAGCGCCGGCCAGCTTCCAGTCGCCGGCACCCAGGCTGCGCAGAAAAACGAACGGCAGCATCAGCAACAATCCCAGCCCGGCGCCCAGCAGGGAAGTCTTCAAACCGAGCCAACCGGCGGCCGCCGTGTTCACCGCTATTCCAACCAGCAGGCCGGACACGGTCAGCCAGTTGGGAATACGCCGGCTGCGCCAATCGGTCCAGCCGGCAACCACCGCCAAAATCAGGGCCAATCCTAGAACCGCCTGCTTCAAACCCAACCCGATCTCTGCGGGATATGCGATCTCAGAACCTTCCTAAAACCGAGTTCGTGCAAACGCATCATCGCCTGCGAATCGCCCTGCTGCGGCGGATTTTCACACAGCCGGATACCGAAGTCTAGGGGAAAGTAGCGCCAGCATCCTGCTGGTCCAAAGGCGGGCGGGACGCCCGCTCGACAGCCGGCGAGGACGCCGGCGCTACCAAGTTCGCTTAGCGGTTGAAAGCTCCCGCGCTGTTGTGCTCAGCCACAATGCGCTTGGCATTATCGGCCAGCGCTTTGGCTTGCGGCAGAAGGTCCAGACCCTTCAGCACTTCCGGATCGGTTTCCGCGCGAACCTTCAGGCCTTCATCCTGACCGAAAGCGTCTACAAATATCTCGGCCTTAATGTTGGACTTGATCCAGTCGCTGTTATCCAGGAGATCGGCCTGCGTGTAGGCAATGTTCGCTTCGTCGAGCGACTTGCGGAAATCCTGCAGGATGGCGTCGTCGACTTCGAAGCTCTTCGTGGGGTGATGATTTACCACGTAAAGCTTGGCAAAGTTGAAGAACGCGTAGTGCTGCAACAGCGTGTCCTGAAAGTGATTGCCTTTCACCGGAGGAATCACCACATCGGGCGTGATCCCACCGCCGCCGTAGACGGTGCGTCCGCTGTCCGTCAGCTTCACCTCGCGGTTGGCATTGCTGCCGGACTCGGCCTCGCGATTGTAGTAATAGTCGTAGAGTGAAATGTTGCTATAGTCGCGCTGAATGAGGCGGCCGCTGGGCGTGTAATAGTGCGCCGTGGTCAGCGCCAGTCCGGTATTTTCAGACAGCGGATACACCGTCTGCACCAGTCCCTTGCCGAACGTCACTTCGCCTACGATCAACCCGCGGTCGTGATCCTGAATGGCTCCGGAAACGATCTCCGCCGCCGACGCCGTCAAGCGATTCACCAGGACCACGATGGGATAGTCTTTGCCACCATTGCCATGCTGCGCCACGTAACGCTTCTCCGCCGAAGCTCGGCCGTGATGAGAAACGACGACTTGACCCTTCTTCAGGAACTTGTCGGAGACGCCCACTGCTTCGCTTAACAAGCCTCCGGGATTTCCCCGCAGATCGAGAACCAGACCTTTGAGATCGCCAAACTCATCGAGAGCCTTCGCCACTTCCTCTTCCGTGGTCTCGTTGAATCCGGTGACGTGCATGTAACCGATGCCGGGACGGATCAGGAAGTGCACGTCCACGCTGTAACGCGGTATTTCATCGCGCACCAGCGTAAACTCCATCGGCTTCTCCACGCCTTCGCGCGAGATGCTGATGTGCACGGTGGTGCCTTTGGGACCTTTGAGCATATCGGCAACATCGCCCGTGCTCATGTTCTCGGTGGATTTTCCGTCAACCGCGATGATCACGTCGCCGGGATGAATGCCAGCCTTATAGGCGGGCGTGCCGGTGAAGGGAAAGATGACGATGACTTTGTTGTTGCGCGGCCCCACCGTCATGCCCACGCCGTAGTACTTGCCGCGCTGGTCTTCGCGCATCAGGGCATAAGATTTGGGATCGAAGAAATTCGAGTGCGGATCGAGCGCGTGCAGCATTCCGGGGATAGCCCCGTTGTAGATGGCTTTGTCGGGGTTGACCGGCTCCGCGTAGTTATCCTCGATGACGGCATAAACGTCGGTAAACTGCTTCAGGCTGTCTTTGACGTCGGAATCGCTCGAGGCCGATGAGGGCTGCTGCCCTGTGCGCTGGGCGAAGAGAATTCCCAGAAAACCGCAGGCAAGCAAAAAGAAAACTACCAGGAAGAGTGAACGGCGAGAACTACGTGCCATCGTGGATTTTTCCTTCGGTTGAGGGATGTCGAACTTCCCCAGCTACTGCGCTGAATGTACGCAGTATATCACCAGATTAGACTGCGCCGGACCGGGATTTGTCACCATTGGTAACCTGCCCCAGACTCACCTAAATTATGATGCGCCCGGGGAAGTTAAAGTTCCGCGACTATGGGAACGGCCTCCTAATTTCTGCAACTCCTTTCAACACGGGCTTGGGTGCCTTCGAGATTGTCTCCGGCGGCTTCGAGTGCTAGACTTTGGTTGGCTTAACTTCCAGATTTGCTCGTATTGCCCAGTTGAGCGGGAGTAGTTCAGCGGTAGAACGCCAGCTTCCCAAGCTGGATGTCACGGGTTCGATCCCCGTCTCCCGCTCCATCTTTCCAACCGCACCCTAAGAATCCGAACGGAAATCAGGAAGTATCGGAGATTGGCTATTGCAGGCTTAGGTTTATCTCTCTGCTTTTTTTATTGAAACGGATTTGCAGTACTTTCTCTTGGTCACGGACAAACTCGCCAGTCACTATGCCGGATTGATCATAGGAATTCGCGCCCGCGGGATCCACGCTCGAGACGACCCGGACCCGAATACGATGGTTGCCGGGGGCCAGTTGGATCACGTGGGATTCATGGCCCTGCACGGTATGAAACACGACCAGGTGCTTCTTATCGGCTCCTTCCAGCAGGTGAGTATAAACCGGGCGATCATCCACCCAAACCGACAGGTTGGCCGACTTGAAGTTGTGCTCAACCTCGATGTCCAGCGTTGCCGGGGGAACCTTGGCCAAACTTGCGTGCGACCGTGCAGTCCCCGTTGTACTCACGACGGGTGCAGTCCGGGTTGTACTCACGACGGGTGCAGTCCGGGTTGTACTCACGACGGGTGCAGTCCCGGTTGTACTCACGACGGGTGCGTCCTCGGGTGCCGGTTTATTGCCGGCATCGGTGGCGAGCAGAGTTCTTGGAGGCGATTTTTGGGGCAAGACCATATCGCCCAACCGGATGCCAAGGACGAGAAGCCCGACGATGAGCAGGGCGGCAGCGGCGAAAGAACTCTTCCGCATCTTCTCCAGCAACTTTTCTACCGCATCGCGCCCCAGGCTTGGGGACCGCATGCTTAAGCGAGGCTTAGCTGCTACTGCAGACGGTTCCGCTGCCCAGGATCTGGCTCTCGCGCTCGCCGTTTCTTCCGCATCAGCACCGAGAGACGAGGCTGGCTGCTTCGTCTTGCTCCACGGCTCACGTCCGGCACGCAGGTCCTGGACATCCAGCACCATTTCCATGCCGCGCTGATAACGCTGGGCCGGATCTTTCGCCATGGCTCGCCCGATGATGTAATCGAGTCCGACAGGCAAGTCAGTATCGAGGACGGTGGCCGGAACCGGCTCACGGTTGACTACCTTGTAGGACACTGTGAGGGCGCTGTTGCCTTGAAACGGCCTGTATCCCGTCAGGACGGTGTACAGAACCACACCGAGGGAAAACAAGTCCGATCGCCCATCCACCGCTTCCCCATTCAGTTGCTCCGGCGACATGTAGGCGGGTGTGCCTAGCGTTCGTCCCGCCAGAGTGTGGTTGGCGAGATTGAGTTTCGCCACTCCGAAGTCGGCGATCTTGGCGTGACCGTCTTCCGTGATCAGGATATTTGCGGGTTTTAAGTCGCGGTGAACCACGCCTTGGCCGTGTGCGCAATCCAGCGCCTCCGCGAGTTCGAGCGTTAACTGCAGTGCCGTCTCCAGCGGCAACTTGTGGTCGTCACGCGCCAGCAGCTTATCGAGGGATTGGCCGCCGACAAATTCCATCACGATGTAAGGAGCGCGTGTCTCCGGTTCTTCGCCCACGTCGAAGATGGTTACGATTCCAGGATGCGACAGGCGGCCGGCAGCTTCTGCTTCCCGGAAGAAACGCTCGCGATACTCGCGTTCTTCTTCTGGCGGTTGGCCTTCCAAAGAAAAAGTTTTGACCGCTACCACGCGGTTGATCTTGGGATCGCGCGCCTTATAGACAACACCCATGGCGCCCCGTCCCAGCTCGGTCAGGATCTCGTAACGGCCAAAACGTTCGTTCCTGCGATCATCCATACGGGTACACGGTTGCAGGAGTCCGGGGGTTGACCTCAATCGGAGCGCAGTAGATTCCTCGTCTTCTAATGCTCCCCTAGGTGCATAGCTACGCAGCACAACACTCCCCGATCCCGGGGAATGGAAACTGCAGCGCCTCGTCTGTTGACATTGTCTCCGTGGGGCCAAATGGCTCCAAGTTACCGACGTTTGTTCGGTACCCGACAGACCAACGCGGCCATAGCTCAGCGTTGCACCTCTCTGATTAGCGACTTGCGCGAATCGGTGAGTTGCTTTAAGGTTCCGCTGGTTGTAATCAACGGAGACCCGGCTCGGAACAGCTACCCTCCGAACAAGGAACGCGGCATGGCGATTCACAGCAAAGAAGAGATTTTCTCTAACCTTGACGATCAAGTGTTTGGCACCGGCTTCCTGCCTCATCCCTTGCCCAAATACAAACTGCCCAAACACGAGACCGATCCCGCGGCCGCATACCAGTTGGTCCATGATGAACTGCTGCTCGACGGAAACTCGCGACAGAATGTTGCGACTTTCTGCCAAACCTGGGTTGAGCCTGAAATTCGCAAGCTCATGGACGAATGCCTGGACAAGAACATGATCGACAAGGACGAGTATCCGCAAATGGCGGAGCTCGAAGCGCGCTGCGTTCACATGCTGGCGGACCTGTGGAATTCGCCCAACGCCGAGAACGCCATGGGCTGTTCCACGACCGGATCGAGTGAAGCTGCGATGCTGGGCGGCCTGGCGTTGAAATGGAGATGGCGCAAGAAGCGCGAGCAGGCGGCCAAATCGACGGAGAAGCCCAACTTGATCTGCGGTCCGGTGCAGATTTGCTGGCATAAGTTTGCGCGGTATTTTGACGTTGAGCTGCGGCAGATTCCATGCGAGGGCCGGCGGCTGCTGATGTCGCCCAAGGAAGTAATCGCACGCTGCGACGAAAATACGATTGGGGTTGTCCCCACGCTGGGCGTGACTTATACCCTTCAGTATGAGCCGGTACAAGAGGTGGCGACTGCGCTGGATGATTTGGAAGAGGAACACGGACTCGATATCCCGATGCACGTGGACGCGGCGAGTGGAGGATTCGTCGCGCCGTTTATCCATCCCTCCGTGGTCTGGGATTTTCGGCTTCCCCGGGTGAAATCGATCAACACTTCGGGACACAAGTTTGGTTTGGCGCCGCTGGGCTGCGGTTGGGGCATTTGGCGTGAAGCGGAGGATTTGCCGGAGGACTTGATTTTCCGGGTGAAGTATCTGGGCGGCAACATGCCGACCTTCGCTCTGAACTTTTCTCGGCCCGGAGGACAAATTGCATCGCAGTACTACAATCTGGTTCGTCTGGGGCGTGAAGGCTACACAAAAATCACGAAGGGGTGCGCCGACGTCGGCGCATGGTTCGCGGATCAGATCAAGAAGTTGGGACTGTTCGATCTGGTATATGACGGCCGCGGCGGAATTCCGGGCTGTACGTGGACCATCCGGAAGGGCGAAAAACCGGGCTTCACGCTGTACGATCTGGCGGACCGCNNCAACGAGTGCTGTCTCGTCTGGGCCTGAGCCGCGATCTCGCGGGATTGTTGTTTGAAGACTTGGAACGTGCGGTTAAACATTTCGAAAAACATCCCGCATCGAAGCCGCTCACCCGCAAGAACGCGGGCGGATATCACCATAACTAGGTTGCAACCTCTCATGAATGGGAGTAAGGCACTCAGGGCTAAAACCACCGTCTTTATTGGTTCTACATTGGTTTCGCTGTCTCCACGGTTGAAGCCGCACCCTTCCCGCTCGTCCTCTCTGTCGCACATTCGAGCGAACTAATTTCAGCGAACTCAAAGCTGGTCGCCACAAGATGTGACTAGACGTGTTCCTGGCCGTGTTCTAATCTCGGTCCCGTCGTCACCAACCAGAAGGAGGTCAGGACAATGGCGGACCAAGAGAGCGAACTGGAGTTGGAACTCGAAGACGAGTTCAACGAGGGAGAACTCGAAGGCGAAGATGAGGCAGAAGGCGAAGATTTTCTCGGCGGCCTTGGCAAAATCGCCGGCGGCTTGCTCGGCGAGAGCGAAGACGAACTCGAAGCCGAAGACGAACTCGAGGATGAAGCCGAAGACGAACTCGAAGGCGAAGATTTTCTCGGAAGCATACTCGGCGAGAGCGAGGACTTTCTCGGCGGCATACTCGGTGAAGGGGAAGACGAGTACGAAGACGAAAGCGAGCAGTTCTTCGGCGGTTTCCTGAAGAAGGCTCTTCCCATTCTCAAGAAGGTCGCCAAGGTGGCTGCCCCAATCGTGGGCACCGCAATCGGCGGTCCCATCGGTGGCAAACTGGGATCCATGGCTGCCGGGGCTCTGGGCGAAAGCGAATATGAAGACGAGTCCGAGGACGAATACGAGGACGAATCGGAATCGGAAACAGCCAGCGAGATTGCTTCTCACCCGCTGACGCACAATGAGGCGGTCGCCGAAATTATGGCGGAAGCCGCCAGCAACGAGGCGCAGGAGGGCGAAGCCGAAGCCATGGCCGGGGCCGCTGTCGCGACCGTGATCTCGCCCAAGGACCGCCGAGCTCTGCGGCGCATTCTCCCGCATCTGACCCGCGGCGCGGCCATCCTGACCCGCATTCTCCGCCGCCGCCGCAGCACTCGCGCCGGTGTTAGGGCAGTGCCAGCCATCATGCGCCGCACCGTCAAGAGCCTGAAGCGGCAAGCCGCTAAGGGAAAGAAGATCACTCGCCGGCGTGCAGGACGCGCCGTCGCTCGACAGATCCGCCGCGTGCTCGGCAACCCCAGGGCTGCCGCTACCGCGATCCGTCGCAACCGGAAAATCAGCCGTGCCTACAAGCGCCCGCGCCGTCTGCGCCGCCGCTTCTCGGCGCGCCGCCGTCGCAGCTCCGTGATTTAGACACACCGGCCCGCTAAGTTTCACCACTTTTCGCAGGAGGATTCATCATGGCGTACGAAAGTGAATTGGAAGCTGAACTCGAAGACGAGTTCGAAGAAGAACTCGAGGACGAGACGGAAGACGAACTGGAAGGCGAAGATTTTCTCGGCAGCATCCTCGGAGAGGGCGAGGACTTCCTCGGCGACATACTCGGTGAAGGCGAAGGGGAAGATTTTCTCGGCGACATACTGGGTGAAGGCGAAGAGGAAGGCTTTCTCGGCAGCATCCTCGGAGAAAGCGAAGACGAATCCGAAGATGAATACGAGGACGAAATCAGCCCGGTCCGTAAGGTTTATCCAGACGCAGTAATGGAGCACCTGGGCGAACTCGCGGCAGAATCCGAGAGCGAAGAGGAAGCTGCGGAGCACTTTCTGCCGCTCGTCGGCATGGCCGCCAGCAAACTGCTGCCGGTTGTGGCCAAGGCGGTCGCTCCCATGGCGAAGAGGGCTCTTCCCAAGATTGCCAAAGTGGTGACCAGGGCCACTCCTCATCTGACGAAGGTCATCGCCAAGGTAGCGAAGACTCTCCATAGGAATCCACAAACCCGTCATCTGTTGAAGGCCGTACCGTCGATCGCTCGACGCACCGTGGGCAGGATCGCTCACCATGTGGCCCGAGGCGGGCGAGTAACGCCAGGAACCGCGGCGCGAGCCCTGGTGAAGCAGACACGCCGAGTGCTGGGCACACCCGGTCACCGCGCGCAGGCGCTTCGCCACCATAACCGTCTGGAGCGCAAGTTCCACCGGCGTATGGGACGCGGCATTGCCCATCCCCACGCGCGTTTTGGCCGGCATCTCGGCCGAGGTGTGAGATTCCGTGGCGGGGTGGCTCCAGGGTCTGTCGGGCGGCGCGGTGCGATCGGAGTGGGTCGGCCTGGCGTCGGCGCACGTCGAGCACGGTATGGACGGGCCGCGGGCGGAGGAGGCGGTTGCAGCTGTTCGGGGTGCTGCCAGTGTTGCGGTCAAAAGGTGAGGTAACGAAGCAACAAACGCTCCTTAAGGTGAAAGACGATGGCGACGCTGCCCGAAACGCTGCCGGAAACAACAATGCGGGTGGACCGGCTTCCGCGCAAACGACCGAAGGTCGTGGCTGGACCGGCCCCCGTATTGTTGCCCTGGCTGCGAGCGCAATCGATCAATGTAACGCGCCACGCAGCCGCGCTCCGGCCCTTCAAGCGGGAGGAGTTCGGCAGCGGAGCGGCAGCGCCCTCGGAGGGTCACATTCAGGTCGTGAACCAACTGATTACGAAGTTGCGCCGCGGCTTGCTGAAGATGTCGGGGAACGTTCACCGCTCGATTGCAAAAGCCAGCGAACGGCCGACCTCGCACCGCTTGCAACGGGTGGTGTCGCACAAAGACAAGGCTCACCACTGGGTGCAGGGAATCGAAAAGATATGGGATTTTTATTTCGAGCTCTTCGGCCAGCGGCAGGGAAAATACGGGGATTGGCTGTTGAGCTGCGACCGGATCGCGATGGATTGTTACCAGGCCGCTTACACCGGGCTGGGTGTGGCAAGGTCGGTTCCGGCGCCGCCGCCGTTCTGCTATATGAAGACGGGTTTCGCGCCGGCCACGATTCGACGGGGCATTCGCATGCGGAGGTTGGGCAAACAGCTCAATCCTTTTCCGCTGGTGCAGTTGCCCTACCACCGTCTGGTGAATCCGTGGACGCTGGGCGCGGTGATGCACGAGGTGAGCCACAATTTGCAGAACGATCTGGGGCTGAGCAAAGACATACCACGCCAGGTTGGGCTGCGGTTGCTCAAGGCGAACCTGGGGCGGTCCGTAGTTTCGGTGTGGGTGCGCTGGAACCGGGAGATGTTCGCCGACATGAGCGCACTTTTGCTGGGCGGGCCGGAGGTGGTGGGGTCGTTGATGGATGTGATCGGGCGAGCGCCGGCGGCGGTGTATGGCTTTAACCCGAGGGGGCCGCATCCTACGCCTTATCTGAGGCTGCTGATTAGCGCGGAGCTTCTTCGCCGCCTCGGCTTTAAGAAGGAAGCGGAACAATACTCGCGGGCGTGGGCTCGAATTTATCCCAACCCGCGGCGCAGTTCGATTCCGAAGAGGGTGCTGGCCACTTTCCCCAAGGCCTGCGCCTTGGCGGTTGACACCATGTGCTTTCGGCCGTTTCCTTCGCTGGGAAACAAAAGCTTGTCGCAGGTATATCACTTCGACAAGAAGGATCAGGCGATGGTGGAAGAGTCGGCGAAGCGGATCGCGGCGGGAACGGATCCAGGAATCATCCCGGAGCGGTTTCTGATTGGCGCGGCGCGAGTTGCACTGGACCGGGGCCTGGCCCGGCCGGGTGTGATCACGAAGAACTTTTACAGGGAATTGGTCAGGAGATAGCCGTGGCGCTGGAAGCGACATTTCGCGAGCTGTCTGTTTGTCTCCATCACCTGCATGAGGCGGTGAATGAGCTGCAGGTGACGCTGGGAGATAAACCGTCCGACGAATCGGCCCTGGCGGATGGAGTCGAAACGGCAGTGCTTGACCTGGCGGGAGTTTTGCACGAAGCGCGGCGAGCGGCGCTGGATGCGAGGAAGGCCGTGGGACATCCGCCGGATCTCGACGGGGCGCGGCGTGCGCTAACGGTTTGCCAGGAGCGTTTCCACCGCATCGAGCGGCAGTACGCGACGAATCTAGTGT
>PLIO01000082.1 GCA_003140075.1 Acidobacteriaceae bacterium
TTACCTATGTGTCGGGTCGCTCACAAGTCCAATAAGTTACAGGCCGATGCCATGTGGGAGTTTTTAATCCAACTTTATTATTCTCTTAACGAAGGCGTAACCTTGCGCGGCGAGAATCCTCGCGCTGGGCTTTCCGGCATTGGTTCGACGTTGTGTTTCCGGGGCGTACGCACACTCCAAATGACGTTGGCGCAGCTTCGTAGGCGCGATAATTTTGGAGGACGAGTTAGTCTTTCGCGTCGGCATCTGTCCTCAACTGAGGAAAACAGGCCTGCTAACCCGGGATGGCGAAGCCTTTGGCCTCCACGTGGGGCAGAGCCTTTTAATTACAAGCACAATAGTAGACATACTTGACAAATGGAAAAGCCGATGCTAGGCTCCCATGATTGCTGGGCGATCCTGATTGCTGATCGTCTCGGCCTGAAACAGGACTATCACCCCCCCCACGCCTTCGGCACGAGGGCGTCAGAAAATTGACAGGAACTTAAATGGACTTCCTGGTGGGTAGTCCTCCTCCCCTACTCGCTACTCCCCTGCTAACCGGGGACGGCGAAGCTTTGGCTTTGCACGGGCAATCAACTTCGAAACCCAGGAATAAAGTCGTCTAGCGATCCATTCAGCAAAAATGACGGCGAGGGACCCATGACAACTCTATCGATCTCCAGCGGAATGCGCAGTTGGTTCGCGGTCTACACGGCCACTAATCATGAGAAACGTGTCGCCCAACATCTCCGGGTGAAGGAAATTGAAACCTTCCTGCCGCTGTATAGCGCCACCAAACGATGGAAGAACCGTACTACCGCAAAAGTCGACCTGCCCCTGTTTGCTGGATACATTTTTGTGCGAATCGCCCCCACCGAGAGGATAAGAGTGCTTGAAGTGCCGATGGTCTATTCGATTGTCGGCAATCGACGCGAGCCATCCCCCCTTCCGGATGCCCAGATTGAAGGGCTCCGGACAGCGCTACAGGGGCGGCAAGTTCATCCGTTTCCCTACGTGAAGGTCGGCAATCGGGTACGAGTGCGGTCGGGAGCCTTCGCCGGCCTGGAAGGTATTGTGGTCCGCACCTACGGAGGTCTGAGTGTTGTGCTGAGCGTGGACATGATCCAAAAGAGCGTTGCCGTGCATGTTGAAGCTGACGAATTGGAATCGTGCGCGCCGGGCATGGCCCTCTCGGCTTGAGAGTTGCACAAAGATCGAAGAGGAGCTCCAACCTATGAAACTACAGACGGCGAAGGCTGGATTATGGTTAGTCACGCTGGCGATGACCGGAACAACTGTGGCTGCGGCCCAGATCTCAGCCCAAGCGCCTTCCCCGATCGCCGGGTACTCGGGCAAGCCAGATGCGCTCTCCGTTCTCAGCCCCGGCAAGCCCTCCGAGGGTGAATCAATGACAGTGTCGACCGCCGAGCCGTCGCTGCCGGATGCTCCGAGCGCGATGGCAGAGAGACAGGCGGCGCAGGAACCATCCCCCGCTCCCCAGTCGACGGAACAATCGCCTCGATCGCCCGTCAGTACCTCGATTGGCCCTGCATTCGTGGTCGCGAACGGGATGCTGCTCGGCTCGACGATTGCAAACGCGGAACTGATTGCCCGCTGCCGGCCAAGCTCCTGTCAGGCTGTGCCTGACTCCATACGAAGCCGTCCTGCCCTGTATGGGATCGGCATCCCCTCAAGTCTGGCGATTTCGTATATCAGCTATCGGATTAAGCGCGGTGGTAGCCGGTGGTGGATTGTGCCCGTCGCCGTCTTCACCGCCGGCAACGTCGTGTACGCCGCGCATGCAGCGCAGTGGAGTCGCTAAGGAGCTAGCGGTATCTAAGGTTCCCGCGACAATGTCTCTGGCCATCTCTCGCGCACTTGCTGGAAGGAGTTCTCATAATCAATGCAAAACAAACCTGATTCACAGATCACGAGAGTTACCGGATCTGGATTGACTACGAACTCGGTCTCTCTTGCTCGCGTGCTCCGTAACCCCGACGTCTCGCTGCAAGAAATTGGGGCCAAGATTTGGAAACGGCGGCTTGCGGCATCGCTGTTCGCGGCCGCAATCTTTACTCTCGTCGCACTCTATACCTTCTTGAAAAAGCCTGTGTATGAGAGCATCGCGCAAATCCGCGTTGACTCAAGCCAACAGGGCAGCCTGGGACTAGAAGACCTGGTCTCGCAGCATTTGTCGGACTCCGACATCGAAGGCGGCCGCCTCCAGACCGAGCTCGAGATTCTGCAGTGCGCCCCCGTTTCCATGCAGGTCATCAAGAACCTCGACCTGGGCCATTCGAAGGATTTTGCGGGGAAGACGCTCATCGCGAAGGTGGACGCCATCGACCCAGTTAAGATGAACCCCGAAGCCCGCGAAAAACTGCTGCTGAAGTTTCACGATTCCGAGAAGCTTGAAGTCCTGCCGAAGACGAGGATCATCGAGATCCGCTTTCAGAACACCAACCCGAAGCTCGCCGTGGACGTCGTGAACAACATTGTCGACGCATACCTGCAGCGCAATTTCGACGTCAAGTACCAGGGGGCGATGCAAGTCTCGGATTGGCTTTCGAAACAGATGGAAGGACTGAAAACCAACGCAGCTCAGGCGGAGCAAAGACTGGCCGAGTTTCAGAAGCAGAACAACATTCTGGGTACGGACGAAAATAATAATATCGTGATCGACCGGCTGCGCCACTTGAACTCGCAGCTGGCCGATGCCGAGGGAGATCGCATTATTAAAGAGGCCCGCTACCGCCTTGCCAGTACTGGCAACCCCGAATTGGTCGCCGCCGTCATCCCCAGCACTACCCTGCAAGCCTTGCGGACGCAAGAAGCCGACCTCAAGTCGCAGTATGCCCAATTCGACGCTAAGTTTGGCAGCGGATTTCCCAAGGTGCAGGAGTTGCAATCGCAGCTTAAGCGGTTGGATGAAAGCATCGCCGACGAAGTCACAAACGTTGGCAACCGCCTGCATGATGAGTTTCTGGCCGCGCAAGACAGCGAGAGTCTGCTGCGCCACGATTTTGAGGCCCAGCGGCAAAAAGCCTTTGAGCTCAACGCGGCTGGCGTCGAGTTTGCGACGCTCAAGCATGAGGTTGAATCCAGTCAGGAACTGAGCGACACGCTGCAATTGAAGCTGAAGGAAGCCGGCCTGCTGGCGGGCCTGGCGTCTGCGGATATCAGCATTGTGTCGCGCGGCATGATCCCGGCGCGTCCCGCGTTTCCCAAGAAGTCGATCGTGCTGCCCCTTGGTCTCCTCGTCAGCGTCTTCGGGGGCCTGGTGTTGGTGTTTGTGCTGGAGTCCTTCGACGATTCCATCCGCACGTCCGAAGAAGTCGAAGCCGCGTCGTACGTTCCCGCATTGGCCACTATCCCACTGATCTCCCGGAGGTCGTTGCGGAGGGTCAACGGGACTAACGGCAGACGGCCTGACACGTCGCTGGGCGGATTGGGAACGATGGCGGCGCAGCGGCCTTCATCGCTTCTGGCGGAGTCCTACCGCGTGCTTTGCAACTCTCTCTTGCTGACTGCTTCCGACCGGCCTCCGCAGGTCCTTGTGGTCACAAGCGGGTTCCCAAGCGAAGGCAAGTCTGTCTCGAGTTGTAACCTTGCCATCACGCTGGCGCAGCGCGGCTCGAAAGTGCTTTTGCTCGACGCCGATCTGCGGCGCTCTACATTGCTGCGCCAGTTGGGCATGGAATCCAATACGACCGAGGGCCTCAGTTCCATGATCTCGGGCAAGCATGGATCGGAGGACGCCCTAAGAAAACCTTTTGTGCAACTCCCGGCATTACACGTGATTTCTGCCGGCCCTCAGACACCGTGGCCGGCCGAGTTGTTAGCTTCCAAAAAGATGGGAGACCTATTGGAGCGCTGGCGCTCTGAGTACGATCACGTAGTGATCGACACCACACCCGTCCTGTTCTTCGCCGACAGCATGCCATTGGCTGCCCAGGCGGACGGGGTGTTATTGGTGGTCCGTGCCGGCCGGTCCCGCCGCAAAGCGCTGCTCCGCACGCTGGACGTGCTGTCCCGATCCAAGGCACGGGTTCTGGGAGTGATCGTGAACGGCATCGCTCTCGAAGCCGAATACGCAAATTCCTACGTCACGTATGGATACAGCAAGAACACTGGTGATCTCAATGAGAATCAAGTTGCTTAACCCGACGACTCAACAGCTCGCCCGACGGCTGGCCGATGCCCTGCCGGTCCTTGCGCTTGTAGTAATGGCAACGTTCGCATTCGGGCAGCAGGACGCGGCGAGTCCCGCGCCCGCGCTTGCGCCCGCGCTTCGTGTTTCTGCCGGCGACTTACTCGCAGTTGACGTGTTCGACACCCCCGAACTGTCCGCCAAGCTCCGGGTGAGCGAGAACGGCGACGTCAATCTTCCTGTCGCCGGCTTCACTCATGTTGGAGGCCTCACCGCCGAGGAAGCCGCCACGAGCATCGAACAACGCTTGCGCGACCAAAACATCCTCAAGCATCCACATGTCGAGGTCTTCATCCAGGAATATGCCACGCAAGGAGTCTCGGTTTTGGGAGAGGTGAAGAACCCCGGGGTTTACCCGGACCTGGGCTCGCATGCGTTGCTGGATTTCATCTCGGTTGCCGGAGGCATCACACCGACCGCGGGCAAGGCGGTAACCATCGCGCATAAGAATGATCCTGACCACCCCACCGTGGTTCGCCTCGACAACTCCCCGGACGTGGCAATGAAGGCGAACGTGGAAATTCTGCCGGGCGATACCATCGTCGTTTCTCGGTCTGGCATCGTCTACGTGGTTGGCGATTTGGGGAAGCCGGGAGGGTTCCTGATCGATAACAATCAGCGTCTTACGGCTCTCCAGGCAGTGGCGCTTGCTCAGGGCGCGAACAAGGATTCGGCTCTAAACAAGTCGAGGCTTATACGGAAAACCCCCAATGGCCCGCAGGAATCCCCGCTACTGCTGGGAAAGATTCTAGCCGGTAAGCAGAGCGACATTGCTCTTGAAGATGGCGATATCGTATTCGTTCCCACAAGTAAGAGTAAGACTGTCGCCTTCGAGGGAATCGCTGCCACGGTGGGCATTCTCTCTGGACTTGCCATCTACAGAGGCTTTTAGGGGATGTATCTGAGAACCACAAGCATTGTTATTGCGGCATTCTTGCTTGTCCCGAGGGTTCTTCCGGGGCAGCAAGTTGATCCCAGTGTGAATGCAATTGATCCGACGGTCAACTCCAGCGTGCAGGACCCCGATCGGCCGGATAATGCATTGCTTCCGGGCGGCAGTTCTGCCTGGACGGGGCAACCGATCATGAGTCAAACACCCTCCGTACCGGTGCAAAGACTCAGAGTGATACAGTTTCCCAGTCTGGCCGGCACCACCTCTAAATGGGGCCCAACATTCTCCGCCGTTTCCTCCGCCTCGGATGTCTCCGCCACGGGTGCCGCTGCCTGGACGGGGCAACCGATCATGAGTCAGGCACCCTCCGTACTGGCGCAAAAAGGCAGAGTGAATCAGTTTCCTAGTCTGGCCGGTATGTCTACATGGGGTATAACAGCTTCCGCCACGGATGCCTCCGTCTTGGCACCCGGCGTGCCGGACCGGGCTCGGAGCGCGCTGTCATCCACGAAAACTTCCGTGTCTCGCAAGCTCAACATGAGGGTGGCGACCGGCGATCTGCACTTGGCAAAATCGAGCAGCAGCCAGGATGAGCTTGCATTATTAGAAGAGAAGCAGCTGACCCTGACCAGTGTGGCGCTCGAACTTCGCAAGCTGAGACAGGAGGCTACGCGGTCGTCTCGGTCGGCTCGAGTGAAGATAGCCGATCCTTTGCATGCTAAAGCGGATGCCGCCTCGGCCGGACTCTGGCACTCTGACCAGTCCAGTGCCCGCGCTCTCGCACAACAGCAACACGAGTCTGGCCTGCTGTTGCGTTACGGCTTCAATGCTAACAACAGACCTCGCCGGTGGCACCACCGCAAAACCCATACGCCGGGTTCGCGCGACTACCCATCCAACTGGAGCAGATAGAATCTGCTAAGTCGAACGTACCACGCGCTCACGTCTTCCAGATCTTTCCCGGCCGATTCCTATGCAAACGCTAAGCGCGCACCCCACGAACGGACGTAACGGGCTGGAAGAGCTTGTCCACGGAGTGGGACTGACGATTGCAGCATCGATCGGCACCCACCAACGATTACTCAACTCTGAGGAGACAGTCCGCCTGATCGCTGCCGTCGCGGAATTGATAGTCAAGGCAATGCGGCAAGGGAGGAAACTTCTGCTGTTCGGAAATGGAGGCAGTGCGGCCGATGCGCAACACCTCGCCGCCGAGTTTGTGGGCCGGTTTGCCATCGAGCGCGCTGCGTTACCAGCTTTCGCTCTGTCGGTAAACACGTCGTGCCTCACGGCCATCGGAAACGATTACGGGTTTGATCAGGTGTTCGCGCGGCAGATCGAAGCGTTCGGCAAACCCGGCGACGTAGCCGTGGGAATCTCCACCAGCGGCAATTCCGCGAACGTCCTGCTGGGCCTGGCCAAGGCAAAAGAAATCGGGTTGACTACCGTAGCCCTGACCGGCGACTCAGGAGGCAAGATGAAGAACGATGCGGATTACTGCGTTTGTGTTCCTTCCAGCGAAACGCCACGCATCCAGGAATGTCACATCCTGATCGGGCACGTGATTGCGGAGCTGGTTGAGAAAGCCATTGTCTATGGTCCGAGCGGTATTTCTTGATCGCGACGGCGTTATCAACCGGAAAATGCCGGAAGGACGCTACGTAACCAGCTGGGCGGAAGTGCAGTTCTTGCCGGGCGGAGCCGAAGCCGTGAAACGTTTTCATGAAGCCGGCTTTCTGGTGCTGCTGGTAAGCAATCAGCGGGCGATCGCAAAAGGACTGGTCACCCGGCACGGACTCGAGTCGCTCCATCGCCGAATGTGGCAAGAGCTCTTTCGAGGAGAAAAAGGTTTCGACGGCGTCTATTATTGTCCGCATGACGCCGATCCGCCGTGCGGGTGCCGCAAGCCCCAGCCGGGAATGCTGCTCGCGGCCGCACAGGACCGGGGAATCGACCTAACCGCGTCTTGGATGGTGGGGGATTCTGAAAGTGACGTCGAAGCCGGTCGCAGGGCCGGCTGCAGAACGATACGCATAGGATTGCTCGACGTTCGCTTCTCCACCTCCGCCGACGAAGTCGCTGGGTCACTGCAAGAGGCGGCAAACATCATTCTCGCCATGGAATCGGCTGCCGGGCCGATCCCGACCTGCCATTAGCCTTGGCTTCAATTTCTGCCCGAACTTCCACCTCGTCTACGCCGCGCCGTGACGCGAAGGGTTCCGCATGGCATTGTCGTAAGGCTCGTTCCATTCGCAGCTGTTCGTCCACCTCTTAGCTATCGCGAACCCTCAGACCTCTTTGCTGGCACGACCCCACGCCATCCTCACTGACGCTGTGTGCACCAGATCAGAGAAACGAGGGCAATCATTGGCTACGAACGGTAATGAAAAGGAAGGGGAATCATGATCGGCCTACTAAACCGCACCGTGTTCAACGTACGCTTGATGACTCTGGTTTTACCCCTGCTCTCGGTCATGATTGCGGGAGCGATTGGGTGGCCGCGGATCGTCGCGTCTGACCTGGACCCCTATCCTTACTTTGGGCTGCTCATTTTCGGGACAATTGCGTGGTCGATCGCGATCGAGAGCTGCGGCCTTACCACCACGAGATACATCCTGACCAGCGGCGGAAATGTGTATTCGGCCTTCGTGGCAACGCTGGTCACTTTGTTCTCTGAACTCGTAATCGTCTTCTTTTATCGCGCGGTGAGCTTTTCGCGCCTGTTTGTGGCTTCGACTTCGATTCTCTTGTTCTTCTCCGCTCTCGGCCTGCGCTTCGTGCTGCGCGCGGCGATGAGAGGCCGCCTCCTGCACAATTCTGGAGGCATTCGGGTGTTGATTATAGGAGCCGATGAATTTGCGGCGCGTACCGCGAGGAATCTGGTGGATCGCGAGTTCCAGGCGCTGCAGATTGCAGGCTTCGTCCGGCTTCCCGGGCAGAAGGTGAAAGTAAAAGGGGTCGTCCATGAAATGGATTGCCTCGCCAGTATGGTGGTCGAGAATCAGGTCGACGATATTCTGCTGGCGTTGCCGGCCGCGCGTTCCCATGAGATGCCACAGCTAATGGAGAAAGTGCAGCACCTGGGTGTTCCGGTGCGCGTCGTTTTGGACTTGGGGGATCAACCCCCGACGAGCGACCGGCTCGTCAACATCAACGGCGTCTGGATGGTGAGCGTCTGCCATTCGCCGATTGAATCGATCATGTACATGGTCCTGAAGCGCGGATTCGATATTGCCTTTTCTATAGCCGTCTTGATGATGGCCGCGCCAGTGATGGCCTTGATTGCGGCGACCGTGAAACTTAGCTCACCAGGACCAGTGTTTTTCGTTCAAAACCGCGTCGGCTTCAAAGGGAATGTCTTCCAGATGTACAAGTTTCGAACCATGTGCATGGGCACGACACAGGAAGGAGATACGCGCTGGACCTGCCGGGACGACTCGCGGCGCACGCGCGTGGGTACTTTGTTGCGTCGCACGAGCCTGGATGAACTCCCACAGTTTTTCAATGTGCTTAGAGGCGACATGAGCGTTGTCGGCCCCCGCCCGGAGCGCCCCCATTTCGTGGAGAAGTTCGGGGTCGAAATACCCCGTTATCACGCCCGGCACTATCTGAAGGTCGGCATAACCGGATGGGCACAGGTGAACGGCTGGCGAGGAGACACCTCGATCGAGAAACGCATCGAGCACGACCTTTACTATCTGCGGAACTGGAGTCTGCTGTTCGACCTGCGCATCGTGATCCGCACGGTGTTGCACACCGGTGACGCCAAGCACGCCTATTAAAATGAGTTCACTTGGGGGAATTGTCCTGGTAGGCGGTTTGGGTGCTCGCTCGCGGTCAGTCTTTCTCAGTGGGCCGAAGAGCATGGCTCCTATAGCCAACCGCCCCTTCCTGGAATATCTACTTGCTAAACTCCGCTTCGACGGCATCCGGCATGTCGTGCTCTGTGTCGGCTACCGGCGATCCGAGGTTCAGGGTCACTTTCGCAAAGGAACGAAATGGGGGATCGAGTTGCGTTATTCCGTCGAAGAAGAACTTCTGGGCAACGCCGGCGCCGTCAGGAAAGCGGCCCGCATGATCGACGCTCCCGCCCTGTTTGTTTTCAATGGTGACTCACTGGTAGGCCTCGATGTGCATGAAATGTTGAGGTTCCACCATAGCCGCAACGCGCGGGCCACCATGGCTCTGATCGCATCAAACAGAACCAGCCGTTACCGGCGCGTCTTGACCAACGAAAACGGTGCCGTTACCGCGTTCCGCGACCAGAACAGCGACTGGAATGACAACGAGAATACAGGGATGGTGAATACCGGCGCGTATATCTTAAGCCGGGAATTTGTGGACTTGATTCCCGATCAGCGCCCGGCTTCTTTGGAAGATGAGATGCTTCCCAGGCTCATTGGTTGTGGACTGTACGGCTTTGTCACGAATGCTCTGTTCCTCGACATCGGTGTGCCTGACGATCTGGCACGAGCACAAAACGAACTACCCATGAGGTGGAAGGTATGAAAATTCGGGCGAAAGCACCCCTGCGTATTAGCTTCGCCGGCGGCGGAACCGATGTGCCGCCTTATCCAGAGCGGAATGGCGGCTGTGTCTTGAATGCGACCATCGACAGTTTTGCGTGGGGGAGCCTGTGTCCGCGACAGGACGGAAGAATACGGCTCGCCTCCGCAGACTTCAATCTATTGCTGGATTACACCACGCAGAGTGAAATGCGGCCGGATGGCCAACTGGATCTCGTGAAGGCAGTGATTAACCGTTTCGGCGCGAAGGATTCCGCGGGGTTTGAGATCTTCCTGCACAGCGATGCGCCTCCGGGGTCCGGTCTGGGTTCTTCCTCCGCGCTCATCGTCGCGTTGGTTGGGCTGATCAAAGAATTTCAGAACATACGCATGACGCCATACGATGTTGCGGAATCTGCCTATCGCATCGAACGCCATGACTTGGCGATACAGGGCGGTCTTCAGGACCAGTACGCGGCCAGCTTCGGTGGCTTCAACTTTATGGAGTTCTACGGGGATCGGGTGGTGATCAACCCGTTGCGCGTCAATCCGGATGTGCTGAACGAATTGGAGCACAATCTGCTGCTTTGCTACACAGGGCAGACACGCCGGTCGGATCGCATCATTGAGGATCAAACCCAGCGCCTGGAGTCCGGCAACGCCGAAACCGTCGACGCACTGGCGCAACAAAAGCAACTGGCGGTCGATATGAAGAGCGCATTGATGCGCCACAAACTGGACGATTTCGGTGGCCTGCTGCACTCTGCATGGGAAGCCAAGCGGCACATGTCGGCGAAGATCAGCAATCCCCTGATCGAGGAGATGTACGCGGAAGCCCGGAAGAACGGCGCGTTGGGCGGGAAAATTACCGGCGCCGGGGGCGGTGGTTTCATTTTGTTCTACTGCCAGTTTGAAAATAAACTCAGAGTAGCCGAAGCGCTCACCAAGATGGGCGCCATACCCAAGGAATTCGCCTTTGAAGGGCTCGGCTTGCAGACCTGGAGAGCACAGGAGATTGTCACCACAGTCGGCATTTTCGATTCCGCCCCGGCAGTTTATCCAAGGGCGGTCTGAGTTCAGGTCTTCTTGCCTCCGACGACCAGACTTTCTTCGATCTAGTAATTGAGATTCCCAGCCGTGAACCGTTCAACTCGAATCGTCGTGAACACCGTCGCGTCCTACGCCAGGATTGCGGTGGCCGCAGGAGCCGGCTTCGTCACACTGCCGCTGGCCCTGCGAAGTTTAGGAGCGACAGACTTCGGCATTTTTTCGGTGATCGCGGGAAGTCTGACCGCCCTGCTGTTCATTAACGGAGCCCTCACCGGCGGGGCTCTACGGCATATGGCCTATTCGCTGGGCGAAGGCAGTACTGAAGAAGCGGGCCAGTGGTTCAGCGCAAGTCTGGTAATTCATGGGCTTCTCGCCCTCAGCGTTTTGGCGGGCGCTCTGCTGCTGTCACACTGGGTGATCTACGGCTTCCTTAATCTGCCCCAAGCCAGGCTGGCGGCGGCCATGTGGACTTACCGCGTTGTGGTGCTTCTGCTCTTTATGAGCATTATCTCCACCCCGTATCAGGCCCTGCTCATGGCCAAGGAGTCGTTTGCAGCGCTGTACCTGATGGCGACGGCAGGTTCCTTGTTTCTGATTATTGGCGTTACTTCGCTGAAAGCTCTTCCAGGCGATCGACTGGTCTGGTATGCGGCGATTAACGCCGTGAGCGATGGCTTCGTCCTGGTTGGGCCGGTCCTCTACTGTCTGGTCCGTTATGCCGAGTGCCGGCAACTCTCCGTCCCGACGAGCGGGATGAAGATTCGCCAGCTGCTCAGTTTTTCCGGTTGGAACCTGCTGGGCACGCTCGCAGTTCAGATCCGTTACCAGGGACCAGCAATTCTATTTAACAGATTCTTTGGCACGATGGCTAACGTGGCCAATGGAATCGCTATGCAGGTTAATGGGTTCGGTTCGAGCGTCAGCACTGGACTTCTGACCGCAACGTCTCCCGCGATTGTGAAGGCCGAAGCATCAGGGGACCGTTCCGAGATGCTGTTTCTTTCCAACCTCTGCAATAAATATGCGTTTGTGCTCTTGTGGCTTTTTATTGGTCCTGTTTTGTTCGAGATGACCTATTGCCTGCGTTTATGGCTCCGCCAAGTGCCTGCGGACACGGTGATTTTTTCCACCATTTTGCTAATCATCATCTTGATCGACATGCTGACTGCCGGATTCAGGACATCGGTTCAAGCCGAGGGGCGCATCGCATTGTATCAAGCGGTAATTGGTCTCTTGTTATGCATTTCGGTGCCCGTAGGCTACCTGCTCCTACGGTTGCATATGCCCGCGAGCTCGGTGTTGTGGGCCACGGCCGGTGGCTCTGTCCTTGCGGGTGCAGGCCGCATATGGTTCGTATGCAAGCGGATTGGACTCAAGGCGGCGGACTGGGTGAATGTCGTGCTACGTCCGTGCTCTGTGATTACAGTTGCTTCCTGCCTGGCGATGGCAGCGGTCCAGATTTCTATGAAGCCCGGTTTCCTCCGCGCGGCGAGCGTGTTTCTCCTCAACTCGGGCGTCGTCATCCTCTTGACTTGGGCGTTCGCCAGCAGTCATGCAGAACGCAGCTTACTTCAGATGTATGTCTCCAGACTTCAGGAAGCATTGTCTGGAAGGCGCAGAGCGCCCGCGTTTGCCACAAGGACACAGCAGATCGTGAACGCCTCCACTCCGGTCCCGATGAAGCTCTCCCCAATGAATCTGGATCAGTCCATGGAAGGCGAACGCCGGCAGCCGGCACCGCTCGAAAAAGTAAGCATTCTGATGCTCACGCACAATGCGCCTCGATACGTGGAGCTTTCTATCCGTTCGTTGGTTCAATGCACTCGAGGCGTCAATTACGAACTTGTGGTGGTGGACAACGCGTCCGAGCAGCCCACGAAGAATCTTTTGAAACGGCTTCGCAAAGAAGGGCTCATCCATAACCTCACTTTGCTCTCGTACAATTCGTTCTTCGCCGAGGGGAACAACATCGCGTCGCAGAAGGCTGCCGATGACAGCACCCACCTGCTGCTGCTCAACAGCGACGTGAAGATCAAGGATCCCAATTGGCTCTCCCATCTCCTAGCCGTGCACAAGCCCGGAATCACCGCTTTTGGTGTGGTGCAAAATCCGCTGCGTGTGGATGGATATTGCCTTCTTGTCGATGCCGCACTATATCGCGAGAACCTGTACGACGAGGCCCATCAGTTCTATTGGGCGAACACCAAATTCCAGGCGGCACTCCTCGCGCAAGGCTACTCGGTGCAGGGCTACGCGGAGCACGAATGTTATCTGCATCACTTTGGCGGCAAGAGTGGAAGCGACTTCAAGACTGCGAAGGGTCTGTCTCTCTCCCAGGAAGAGCTTGCAGAGTGGTTCCAGGGTCGAACGATTCGTGTGTTGGACCCAGCTGCGGACGGTTCCATTCCACGACGGCCCCGAAAAAACGTTCTCCGTCGCGGCGTAGCGCGGGTCCAGCGCCTGTTCGCGTAGGCCGTTCTTTTAGGCAATCGAAGCTTTCACCACAGGAAGGTATCCACTGAAAACCGTCACGGTCATCGACACGAGCTTCGGAACGTGGAACCTGGGTGACGAGATCATCATGCAGGCCGTCAACGACGTCATCCACGAAATGTTCCCTGACGCTCGCGTGTTTCGATTGCCCAGTCACGAAGCGCTCAGCCGACGCTCCTACTACTTCCTGCGGCAGAGTGACATGTGTTTCATTGGCGGCACCAACGTTCTTGCCTCCAAAGGATGGCGCCTGCGCTGGTTCGATTCGATCTTCCTCTCTAATGCCATCTGTTTTGGCGTGACATGGGGAGGCATTAGCGCCAAGCCGTCCTTTCGAGAGCGGATTTTGCTCCGTCGCGTGCTGGATGGGCACCAGATCCATTCCGTGCGCGACCGGTTCACGCAGCAACTCCTCGATCAGATCGGAATCGTCAGCGTGTCGACGTCGTGCCCGACCATGTGGAGGCTCAGTCCCGAACACTGCGCGGCCGTTCCGCAGGAGAAAACAAGGAGTGTGGTGTTCACGCTGACCGCCTATCTTCGCGATCCGTCGGCCGACCGGGAAATGATCGACACTCTCAGGAAGCACTATGAGACGTTGTATTTCTTTCCTCAGATGCACGGCGACTACACCTATTTTCAGGGATTGAACATCAATGGCGTTCGCGTCATCGGTCAGAACTTACACTCGTATGATCATGTTCTGGCGAACGAAGAACTCGACTACGTCGGCAGCCGGCTGCATGGCGGCATCCGGGCTCTTCAGTTCAAGAAAAGGACGCTCGTCATCGGAGTTGATCACCGCAGCGTGGAGATCGCCAACGACACCAGCTTCCCCGTGCTTCAACGCACGGAATTGCACAAGCTTGAGTCGTGGATCACTGGTCGTGTCCCCACCCAAATCAAGCTGCCCGCGGAAGTGATAACCAACTGGAAGGCTAATCTGCGGCTGCAATAGACCGGCGTCAGATAGTCAGTCCCCGAATCGCTTTTCCCGTCCATGGTCGTAACTTTCCGGCAAGTCGATGAGTTTGAAGGCTGGCAGAAGTTCCCGGCGTTCATCGAAGAAGTGATTGCACGCAATTCGGCGAAACGAGTGTGTGAAATCGGCGCAGGGGCCAATCCCGCCATCGGCCGGGACACGATCCGCAAATACGGATTGACGTTTCGGGCAGCGGATCAGGTGGAAGGAGAGCTGCTCAAGTCGGAGATGGAGGAAACATCCGTGTACGACGTCTGCGCAACTGCTCCGGTGCCGGGCGCTCCTTACGATCTCATCTTCAGCCGAATGACTGCCGAACACTTCCGCGACCCGGAGCGCGCTTACAGCAACATGTTTGAAGCCTTGGCTCCCGGCGGACTGGCCGTCCATTCTTTCGCCACGTTGTACGCCCTGCCTTTTGTGCTCAATCGCGTGCTTCCGGATCGCGTCTCTGACTTCCTGTTCGACCGGTTCTCGCCGCGCAATCGAGATCGGCATGACAAATTCAAGGCCTATTATTCCCACTGTCGCGGGCCGATGGAGAGTCAGCTTCAGTTTTTCCGCAATCTTGGATACGACATCGTCGAATACCGCGCGTATTTCGGCCACAACTACTACGCGCCCAGGTTGCCGCTGCTCCATCGGGTTCACCGCCAGACGACAAAACTGCTGCTGAAGGCGCGGATCGCTTTCTTCGTCAGCTACGCCACTGTCATTCTGAGGCGGCCGCTCGCAAAACAAAAGGCTGCCTGACGGTTTTCGCATGAAGGGTCTGAAGATTACATTTCTCCTGCCCGGTTCCGGTCATCTGCCGACTGGCGGAAGCAAAGTGGTCTATGAATACGCGAACCGTCTTTGCCGTCGCGGACATCGCGTAACCCTGGTGCATCCTGCTCTGGTTGCGGCGCAAGCCAGTGCATTGCAGGCGGTCAGAAGCGCAATCTTATTCGTGTACCGGGGCACGGTCCGCGAGTACCGTCCGAAGAGATGGTTCCCGCTTGAGTCTGCGATTCGCACCATGTGGGTTCCGACACTGTCGAGCCGGTTCATTCCCGATGGCGACGTGGTCCTGGCCACGGCCTGGGCCACAGCCGAATGGGTGGTGGATTATCCAGCTGAAAAAGGCGAGAAGTTTTACCTGATCCAGAGCTGGGAAACCTGGGCCGGACCGGAAGACCGGGTTCGCGCGACCTGGAAGGCCCCTCTCAAGAAGATCGTCATCGCGCGCTGGTTGCGGGATGTGGCTCGAGAAATGGGCATCGAATGCACCTACATTCCCAATGGCATCGATTTTGAGCAGTTCGGTCTCGACAATCCCATCGAAAACCGCGACCCGAACCATTTGATGATGCTCTACCACGCCCATCCGGTGAAGGGATCCGCCGACGGCCTCGCGGCGCTGTCTCTGCTGAAAAAGGAGTTGCCCGATTTGCGCGCTACTCTGTTCGGCACATCCCCGCCCAGCCCGCCGCTCCCGCGATGGATGGACTATCGGCGCAGGCCCAGCCGGCCGGAACTGCGCGCCTGTTACAACCAGGCCGCGATCTTCCTTGCGCCGGCGCACATCGAGGGCTGGCCGCTCCCTCCCGCCGAGGCCATGATTTGCGGAGCGGCGCTCGCGGCCACCGATATTGGCGGACATCGCGAGTACGGAATTGACGGCGAGACGGCGCTGCTGAGTCCGGCGGGCAATCCCGGGAAACTGGCGGAGAATGTGCTGCGGCTGGTTCGCAACGCCGAACTGAGAACGAAGATTGCGCGCCAGGGATACGAGCAGATCCGGAAGTGCAACTGGGACGAGGCCCTCGATTCCTTCGAGCGCCAGCTGAACCACAGTCCGGCGCGTCAATTTGAGGTAAGCCCGGCGCTGCGGGCTGCGATCGATGGCAGCCCAACCGGCGATTGAGCCGGCGTCCGCATAGAACGCACCGCATGGCGACACGGCGCCACAGCAAAGTGGATTACCGTAAGACTCTTGCCAATTCTGGGAGGCAGAACAAATGTTCAGCTCGGGTATCTCTTTGAAGCGTTCGGTAGCCGCGGCGGTGTTGCCCTATCGGGAGTTCCTTGATCGCACCAATTGGACGTCGAGGTGGTGCCGAACAGTTAGGCAAGCTGACTGCCCCAAGTTTCCCCGTCGGGAACAAATGTACGAATACCTTCACAGCGCGGTCTTAGACAACGAGCCAATCGACTACCTCGAGTTCGGCGTCGCTGACGGGGCCAGCCTGCGCAATTGGTGCGCCCTCAATCGCCATGCAGGGAGTCGGTTCTTTGGGTTTGATTGCTTCGCTGGCTTACCGGAGGACTGGCATGCGGACCATCCGAAGAGCATGTTTAATCGGGACGGGCAGCCGCCCGATGTGCCCGATCCTCGTGTACAGTTTCAGGTCGGCCTCTTCCAGGATTCGCTTCCGTCCTTTCTCGGCTCTTACCGGCCCTCAAATCGAGTTGTAATTCACAATGATGCCGATCTCTATTCCTCAACGCTTTATACGTTAACGATGATGGAGACGATCATTTCTCCCGACACGCTCGTCATTTTTGATGAATTCTGGGACTCCCTCCATGAATATCGTGCGCTGACGGACTATTCGGCCGCCTACAGAAGACCGTTCAAAATCGTCGCTGCAGCCGATCGCTTTTCCCAAGTGGCAGTTATGTTTTCCGCCAGACAGCCTTAAGGGACGGCGCGACCTGGGGCTTTGATCCACGCCATGGCAAGACTTACCCCTCCCCGCGACTGAAATCAGGAAACCATCTACTTATTATGAGTGAATTCACTTACGATTACAGCGAACTGCAGCGGCAGTACCGTCCGCAGGGCAGTGTCCTCGCGACCACGGCGTTCCTGGCGATGGTCGCGTGCGTCATTAACTGCGCTTTGCCGCAAATCGAGATGCTGCTTACCGGCGGCCGGTGTCCGCTTCCGATCGCCTTCGTCAAGATTGCGTGTTTTGGCTTGCTTACTCTCCTGACGCTGGTCTACGGCAGGCTCGATCTGTCCGCCTTCCCTACAGGGATGTGGCTGGTGGCGATGACTTTCCTGCTCCTCGACTTTCCCTTCTTGTGGTTATCGCGGAACAAAACTCCGCTCGAAATCCTGCTGTCGTATAACGCCTACTACTGTCCGCTCATTTTTGCCCCTCTGGCCTGCGCCTTCACGGGAAGGCTGTCGGAGAAGTCAGCCACGCGAATCCTGGTGTACATCTTTCTGGTTTGCGGCATCATCGGATGCGCGCAAATCATATTTCAAAAGCCCATCATTCAAATGGCTAGCAGCGATGGCAACTTCAGAATCTACACCAGCTGGTGGATCACGGTAGGAGCGCCGGGTACGGTAGGGGAGAGAACGATGAGGGCATTCGGCGTATTTGGCACCGCCATGGAATATGGGAGTTTTGCCGTGCTGATTGCCGCCACCGCAATTGGAGTGTGCGGCAGACCCAAAGGGTGGGTTAAAGGAGTCCCGCTTTATCTGTTCGCTGCCGCCTGTTGCTATACAACGCGCACGAGGGTGGTGTACCTGGAGCTTATCTTCGCTACATTGGCGGCGGCGACATTCACCTTCGGACGGCGTCCGCGCCGGATGACCTGGCAACCATTCATTGGACTCGTCCTCGGCTCGGTGATTGCCTTCAGCGGGATTGTCCAAGTTGTGGGCGAGAAGGCTTCGGTCTATGACCCCTCTTCCCTCGAGCTAAGGCTGCTGCAATGGGGGACTTACGGGGCACAGATCTTGCACGCGGAGGTCCCGCAGCAGATGCTTGGTTTCGGGTATTCCCAGGCGGAAAAACCGTCCGTCATTCCCGTCGGCGACGAACAGGCCGGACAATTCATCAATACGCTCGTAGATAACACGTATCTGGCGTTGGCGCTCCATATCGGCCTGGTCGGGATGGTGGTTATTTTGGGGCTGTTGTGGGCCATGTGGCGGCGCCTTCGCATCGAAACCATCATGCGTCCCACACCGCTGTTGATAGGAATTGCCAGCTTCTGGTCAACCTTCCTCCTGACCGGCATGTTCAATATCCAGCTGGCGATATACGGGTTCTGGTTTCTGATTGCAATTATGATTCTTCAGCGCGACGGAGAGGCAGATGTGGGGTGTGCGAGCGCGCCTGAGCTGTACCCGGCCCCGCCGCTCTAAAGCACCTTCGGCCAAACCATTCCCCAAACCATTCCCTTAGGGCACAGACACCTCAAAGGAGGCGCCATGATTCGCAAATCGAAGTTCGATCTTCTGGTCACGGCTTTGCTTGCTTTGGCCGCAATAACAAGCACAACCTGCGCCCAAGCCCAGCAGACTACCGCCAGCGCCGACACCATAAATGGCGGCGTTATAAATAAGGTGTACAACCCAGCGTCGTGTTCAACAGTCTCCCCAACTCCGCAGTGGTGTTCAGGATCAGATATTGGGGAATGGACGAATGCGGCGATCACTTCGATGTACGCCTGCAACGGGGGGCCCTGCCAGATCGTCCTGCCCGCTGGTTCGTGGACGCAGACAACGACGATTCAGGTCACTAACCCCAACATCAGCATAGCCGGCTCGGGAATGACCAGCACGAAGTTAACCTCCACAGGGTCAGGCGATGCCATCGTAATACAGCCGTCTCCGTTTACTACGAGCCCAGCCGGAGAATTTCGCGATTTTCAAATCGTAGCCACATCATCGGCAACGAGCGGGATTCACATCATCAGTACCCAAAACGCCAAGCTCCGCAATGTAGAAGTCTCGGAAGCGACTGGAACCAATGCAGCGGCATTTTGGCTCGACGACCAGGGCATTTCAGGCTCATATCCGCAATGGACGGAACGCACCACTTTTTGGGATGACTATAGTAGTAACAACACGAAAGGATGGCGCTTCACGTGCGAAAGCACCGATTGCACCACCAACAGCAGTGCCAGTTTCGCCCGAACCGACCTGCACAGTTGCCACGTAGACTTGAACGGCAGCCAGATTGGGCTCAGCCTGGAATCTGGAGATTGGTATCACTCCGTTATCGAACTGAACGGCAACATGGACGCGGGCGGAGCGACGCTTTTTTCTGTCGCGGCAGGCGCAACCGCATCGGACAACGCCTACTCCATCCATGTTGAAAACTCAAGCGGCGCCAGCAGCACGTTTATCTACCTAGGAGCGGAGGCGATACTTGAGGGGCATGGCTTTATCTCGGGGGAGCCAAGCAGCTCCCTGACGAACAATCTGGTCTCCAATTCCCACTTTTACATCCAGGGCGGACGCGATCCACTACAGGGCGATAACAGCCCGCTGCCAACTAACGGGCTAGGAATCTGGCTGAACCCACCGTCATCCACAGACAATTATCTAATGTGCGCGGGATTCAACGCCAGATGGGATAACACCTACTGGCAATCGGAATCGGACGGCGGGAACAACGGAGGGGCGGCGATATGCGACTCCTATGCCCCTGGGGATATCCGCTTCTACACTATTCCGGTTAGCAACGGTGCAAGCAACCAGGAAACGTCGCCGTCAGCCTTTGCGGGCGGCATTAAGGCAGTAATCGATCCCAATGGCGTCGGATTCGGGACCGCAACCCCTTCAACCAGCGATGACGTCTACATCGACATGACTGGCGATATTAAGGCTGCCGGTAATATTACAGCGGGCGGAGGTGGGCAAACGGTCTACCGCTGTACCGCGGCTGGAACGATACCTCCGATCGGAACACTTACAGTCAACACAAACGCGTGTGGATCTGCGGTGGACACGGGATTACGCACAAAATGAGCGCCGAAGCCTATGTAAATTGGGTGCCCGACGCGCCACTTTCCGGGGCGTGGGCGGCGGAACGGGTCCTCCCGCCCGGCCCGGACATTTCCGCTCTCAAGGTAGCCCTGGTTCACGACTGGCTGACCGGAATGCGGGGCGGGGAAAAAGCGCTGGAGACTTTGTGCGAAATGTTTCCGGACGCTCCGCTGTGGACTCTGGTCCATGTCCCCGGCAGCGTCAGTAAGATCATTGAAGACCGCACGATTCACACCAGCTTTTTGCAGCACATGCCCTTCGCCCAAACGAAGTACCGCCATTACCTGCCGCTGTTTCCCCTGGCAGCGGAAATGACGCAGGTGAGCACGGAAGACGCCGATGTCGTGATCTCGACTTCGCACGCCGTGGCCAAAGCGATGGTCAATAAGAATTCGAAGCATAAAAACTCGAAGCATAAGAATTCGAACCGGCCGCTGCACATCTGCTACATTCACACCCCGATGCGTTATATCTGGGATCGTTTCGACGACTATTTCGGTCCGGCGCAGGTTGGGCACATCGCGTCGCGATTGTTTTTCAAGCCGATCGCGAAACTGCTGCAGATTTATGATCGCCGCACCGTGGATCGCGTAGACGTCTACTGCACCAACTCCCGTTATGTGGCGAAGCGAATCCGCAATCTCTACGGGCGCGAGGCTGAAGTCATCTACGGTCCGGGGGACGTGGGCAATGGCGCGGCCGTGATCCGGCGTCCCGAGGATTGGTATCTGATGGTCACGGCCCTGGTGCCGTATAAGCGCGTCGACCAGGCGATTACCGCGTGCGCCGGCCTGGGACGCCGCCTCAAGATTGTGGGGAAAGGTCCGGAAGAAAAGAAGCTGAAGAATTTGTCGAAGCAGCTGCGCGCCTCCGTTGAGTTCCTGGGATTTGTCAGCGATGAAGAACTGCTCAACTGCTACGGGGGCGCGAAAGCGCTGATATTCCCCGGGGTTGAAGATTTTGGGCTGGTGCCGATCGAAGCCGCGGCGGCGGGGTGTCCCGTGATTGCGCTGGCCAAGGGCGGCGTCGTGGATTCGATGACGTGGGAGACGGCGGAATTCTACGAAGAAGAATCTGCGGCAGCGTTGCAGGAAGCGATCCTGCGTTTTGAGGGGCGGGAGTTTTCCGACGCCGCGATGCGGCGCCGTGCCGCGGAATTTACCCGCGACCAATTCAGCCGGCGTTTCGAAGCCGTCCTGCGAATTGCCCTATCCGCTCGGCGGCCGCCTCAGCCGGTGCGCGCCTGACGTCACATCACCACGAGAAAACATGATTTCGGAAGCGCGCGAAAACAATGGGCTCTCCCAGTGCACGGCCTTGATATTGGTCGGAGGCCTGGGGACGAGGTTGCGCCCGGTGTACGACGAGGGTCCGAAGGCGCTCGCGCCTATCCAGGGCAAGCCGTTTCTCGCCTACCTGTTGAAGATGCTTGCGGATCATGGCCTTTCGCGAGTGGTGTTATGCCTGGGCCATGGCGCGAGGCAAATCGAGCAATGGCTGGCAGGTCGAAGCTTCTGTCTTGAGGTTCGTTGCTCGTATGAGGACGAACCCCTGGGAACCGCCGGAGCGCTTGGACTCGCCTATTCTCGCTATGCTCGCGGAGAACGCGTATTGGCCATGAACGGCGACTCGATTCTGCGCCTGTCTCTCGCCGCGATGTGGGAGTTGCACGCCAGGCGTGCGGCCGAGGCGACCATCGCGCTCGCGCATGTGCCCGATACTTCGCGCTACGGCAGCATTGCAGTGAACGAGCAAGGCTGGGTGACCTCTTTCTCGGAAAAGAGCACGGAGCGAAAGGCGGGCTTTATCAACGGCGGCGTATACCTGTTCGAGCCGTCCGTGATGGATCGGGTGGTCATTGATCGGGNNAGCCAAGGATCGGGTAGCCAAGGACCGGCTAGCCAAGGACCGCAGCGTATCTCTTGAGCGAGAGGTCCTTCCAGCTCAGCTGACCCGTGGCCTGCTCGCGTTCAAGTCGGATGGATACTTCATCGACATCGGCGTTCCGCAAGATTTGGCCCGCGCGCAATCGGAGCTTGGGGCAGTGGTCGGCCTGTGATGGGCACACGCTTAAATTTTCTTGCTCTCTTGCTCCTCGTTTTGATCGCGTTTGCGGTCGGCAATCTCGGGACGTTTTGGGGTGAGGCCAGGCCAAATGGAGCCGCGATGTCGGCTCAGTCGACGGCATCGCCAGGAAAAGCACAATCGGATGTTTCCTCGCTGGCCATCACGGCGTCGGCTGTAAATGGCGTCGTCAATCCCGCGGCTTATCCGGGCTCGGACATCGGCGAGAAGATCAACCACGTCTTCGCCGAGGGTAACGGGTGCGCCGAGGTTCATATCCCCGCGGGCAAGTACATCTACAACACGACGATTCGTGTGTTCAAGCCGTGCCAAAGTTTGCTGGGAGCAGGGTCGGCCCTGACTTCACTGGAATACACGGGAAGCGGAGATGCCATCGTCTGGCAGATGCAGCCCTACACGATTCAGAAAGCGGGCATACTCAGGGGGCTCACGCTGAAAGGCCCCGGCAACAACGTACAAAATGGCATTCGGTCGGGAACCGTGATTGGAGCGACGTTCGAAGATCTCGTCATCAATAATTTCCGCGGCCCAAACTCCACCGCAATACTGTTCGAAAACCTGATGGCGCCGAGTCTGCCGACATGGACGGAGCGTACTGTCATCCGAGACGTCCACATCGGGCTCCCGAACCACACCGCGAACACCACCGGGATAGCCTTCATGATTAACGGAGGGGGCAATAGCTTTGGCTATACCTACATCTCCGACGTGTGGATGAACGTTGAGAAAGGCCAAGTCGGCGTGCGGTGGGGCAGAGGTACTTACACCTATAACTCGACCTTGAATTTTCACGCCAACATTAGTGGGTTAGGGAGCGATTCATTCGTGATCGATGGAATCATAAGAAACTCCCAGCTCCACCTTACAGGCGAGGCTGGCTGCGCAAAGGACCTGGTGCACGTCGGACCGGAAGGGCAAGTACAAGCCGAAGGGATTGTGGCGATCAATTGCGGCTCTGCGTTGACCAAGGGAAATTATGTGAAGACCGATCTCGCCGGCATTCAGGTCGACAACCAGCAGTGGGATGCATTTCAGTTGTCACCTGCCTATGCACCACTGATCAATGGCAAGGGTGCTCTTCTAATGAGCAATATCGATCACCACAATGAAGCCGACCTGACGAACTACTATGGCCCCAATGCGATCAATTCCCCGCCTGGCGGCTTCAACTTCTACAACACCTTTGCCAGTGTCTTGGCCCCGAACAATGATGCCCGCGCCTTGCTGGCAAGAATCGACGGGCAAGGCAACTGGATGACTCATGGCAGCGCGAGGTGGGGTGATGGGCCGGCGATTCCGAGCAGCGACAGCGTGGCTCTGAAAACTCAGCTTCCGCTGTCGGGCAGAACCACCGGAATCGGTGGCAACTTGGAGGCCGGTGGTTGCGCTCGGGGCGTTGCGAATGTCGCCGGGGCAGTCGTAGGACAGATCGTGCCTCATCCCGCGGCGACTGACGGCAGCCTCGACTCTCCCCTTGAAATTGTCAGCGGAGCGGTTACCTCAGCGAACACGATCACCGTTCAGCGCTGCGCGAACGCGGCTGCGACTCTTCCCGCCAAGACCTACAACGTGAGAGTGATCCCGTGAGTCGTAATGCCCTCGTTGGCTGCGTCATCGTTAATTGGAACGGCTGGCGCGACACTCTGCTGTGCCTTCACGCCTTGCGCGCCACCGATTATCAAGAACTGCTGATAGTCGTGGTCGATAACGGTTCGATCGACGATTCTGTAGAGCGCATTCGGTCGGCATATCCCGAGATACGCATCGTGCAAACCGACAAGAACCTGGGATTCTCAGGTGGCAATAATGCAGGGATTCGCGAAGTGATGCGTCACGACGTCAAGTATGTTTGGCTGCTCAACAACGACACGCAACCCAAACTGTTTGCTCTTCGCGAACTTGTGCGTACTGCCGAGTCCGATTACCGATTGGGGGCGGTCGGATCGGTCCTTCATTACACGTCAGATCCTGGAAAGATTCAGGCGTGGGGTGGGGGCTGGATCAGTCTCTGGACCGGTTACTCGTCACAAGCCACCGAGCGTCCGCGGTCAGGCCGCCGATTAGACTTTCTGACGGCAGCCAGCCTGCTGGTGCGTCGGAAGGCGCTCGAAGACGTTGGTTTGATGGATGACCGATTCTTCTTGTACTGGGAAGATGCTGAATTATGTTTTCGGTTGCGACGTAGCGGTTGGAAACTCGGCGTTGCGTCGCAGGCGATCGTGCTCCACAACCTGAACGCCAGCACAAGTAAGAGCAGTACTTCAATTGACCGCTGGTACACGTACTCTGCGATTCGCTTCCTTTCGCAATATTCCCACGTTCCGCAAGTGGCGTCGTTTGTGTTTCTCTCTCGTCGACTCCTCCACCGCGCGCTATCGGGCAAAGTGAACGCTATGGGGAATGTCTTGCTAGGTGTAAGGGACTACCGCAACCGCGATCGATGGGCGCCGCTGCCCAAGCTTAGCTGAATGATGCATATCACGGCCTGGCCGCAAAATCCTATGCGAGCAGCGGAAGGAAGGCGATCATGAACCTGGCTTCTGTTCCACTCCCGGCGTTGGAGAGCCCTGACTTAAGGGTGGTCACCAAACGTCCGGGGCCTCAGGTCGTCGCCGTTGACCCCCGCACCGCGGGCCGCTTCTATCGTCCCGAACTGGACGTGCTTCGCTTCTGTGCTTTTTCCCTGGTTTTTATTCATCACCACTTCCCCAGTGTTCCTGGAGAGTACAATCCGCATCTCGGACAATGGTTCGCGATCACTGTCTCCACCATCTCGGCGGCCGCAACTTACGGAGTCGACATATTCCTTGCTCTGTGTTCGTATCTCATTACCGAACTGCTTCTCCGTGAGAAGGCACGTACAGGTACCGTCGATGTAAAGTGGTTTTACATTCGGCGTATTTTGAGAATATGGCCTCTCTACTTCTTTTTTCTTGCACTGGCCTTAGCCACTAACGGCCTCATACCCAACGAGCGCGTCAGCGGAAAGGCAGTCGTCGCTTTTCTTTTGTTCTCGGGAAACTGGTGGATGATGTCCGCCTGGCGGAGCGTTTCAGTCATCAATCCGCTGTGGAGTCTCTCGGTACAGGAGCAGTTCTACTTCGCATGGCCGCCCCTGGTGAGAAATCTCGGGGAACGCGGGTTGCTGGTGGCTGCGGGCGTTATGCTTTTCGTTTCCAATTCTCTGCGTCTCGCGATCTTCTTGGCACACTTGGGCTCGGAGAGATATATTAAGTTCAACACTTTCACCCGGCTCGATCCCATCGCTCTCGGCATCATCGCGGCAGTCCTGCTGCGTGGCCGTTCGCCGGCACTCTCTAACGTTCGGCGCCTATTACTTATCGTGACCAGCTTCGCCGTGCTATGGGCAGCCGCAATTTTCCTGCACTCCGAGGCAGACGGGGTAGAAGCAGTTCATCTTTTGTCTGTAATCGGTTATCCGCTGGTGGCGCTCAGTTCGATCGGCGTTGTTCTCTCGGTCCTGGTCAGCACCCCTCCATGGTATGCCTGTAAGCCGTTGGTGTACCTTGGACGGATCAGTTACGGCCTTTATGTGTTTCATCTTCTTGGTCTGAAGTTGGCTGACGTTATTGGCGCTCATGCCGCATTCGGTGCGCGCTTCGTCAAAGGCCAGGGATTGCTAGGTTTTCTCTTGACGGTAGCTATGGCGATGATTTCCTATCACGCACTGGAGCAGCCCTTTTTGCGAATGAAGGAACGCTTTTCGCACGTTCTTTCCCGTCCCGGCGGTTAGAGATCCCGGTCTTCACCCAGTCCACACTCGCGCTGAATCTGGAAAGCACGCTTAGGTTTCTCGATGCAAAAACGTCCCATTCTTGCCTTTGATGCTCGCGCCCACGCGACGGGAATCGGGCGTTACAGCGAGCAATTGTTGGCCGGGCTGCGTTCTTCGTTACCCGGAGTTGAGATCTGGTGTGTGGCTCATCCGGATCACAGGAGTAAGCTCGCAGCCTTCGCCGATCGCATCATACCGAGTTCAGCTGCCATGTATTCGGTGGCAGCGCAAGCAACGATTCCGGGACTGGTTCGCGGGGCAACGCTGCTTCACTGCCCTCATTACGACATTCCTGTCTTATATCCTGACCGGATGTCGGTCACGATTCACGACGTCACCCACTTGCTCGACCCGGCTTTCCGAAACACCTTGAAATCTCGAGTTTTTGCGAAATCCCTCTTGAAGATTGCCGTAGCAAAGGCCCGTCGGATCATAACCATCTCGCAGTATTCAAAACGCATGATCCTCGAACATTTGGGGGGAAGCGAGAGCAAGATCTCGGTGATTCACCGTTATGCCAGTCCAATATTTACTCCGATGCCGCGCCATGAGGCGAAAGTGATCGTGCGGCGCGAGTTGGACGTTTGCCGGGACTACTTTCTCTTTGTTGGAAGCCCGAAGCCTTCCAAGAATCTGCCCATACTATTTGAGGCGTTCGCTCGCCTGCAATCAAAACACCACGGCGCGATTGAGTTGGTCATAATTGGAAACGACAAAAAAAACGAGCCGTCTTTGCATACGCTCGCGGTTCGACTGGGGATCGACCAGTGGGTGCGTTGGATTGACTCGGTGCCGGACGAATTGCTGCGAGCATGCTATTCGGGAGCGGAGGCTACGATTCTACCCTCCAGACAGGAGGGCTTTGGGCTGCCGGTAATCGAGTCCATGGCCTGTGGGACTCCTGTGATTTGTGCGGATGCCGCTTCTTTGCCGGAAGTGGCTGGAGGATGCGCCCTCCTGTTCGATCCTTCCAGCGCTGAGGAGTGCGGTGTGCAGATGTCCAAAATGATTGATTCACCTCAACTTCGTGGCGAACTGCGTGAAAAGGGGCTGGAACGCGCACGCCAATTTGATGCGGCCAAAGCCGTCGCCGGACACGCACAACTTTTTACAGAACTTCTGGCCAGCTGACTCGTACGCTCATACTCTGGAAACTTTCAGTCATCGCTTGAAGGCCGGGCGCGTGGCTCCGATTGCATCGACTCAACCGGCAGTTCAACCACGCGGCACAAGCTAACGTATTTGATTAACGACAAGGCTCGCACTCCAAAGCATTTCCGACCCAAGGCAAGTTAGAGGACTTCTCGATATGCGATTTAGGTATTGGCGACTTATGGCGTGCTTTATCGTTATCTTCGGTGCCGCGTGCGCTCAAGCACAAACCGCGCGTATCTCAGGGAAGGTCTTTGATCCTCAAGGCGCAGTCGTACCCAAAGCCCCTATCCAGGTAATCAATCAGGAAACCAAAGTGAAGCTGGAGACCGCGTCGGATGACAACGGGAACTATACGGTCCCGTATCTTACTGCCGCGAATTATCAGGTGCTTGTGCATATCGAAGGATTCAGCGACTTTAATACCTACGTCGCTCTTGGAATGGGTCAAGCGCTGGATCTCGACATCCAGATGTCACTGCAGTCCACCAAGTCTGAGGTGAATGTAGAGGAAAACCCAATAACTCAGGTCGACACGCAATCGTCTGAGTTAACCGGCACTATTACGGGCGCCGAAGTCCCAGCTATTGGCTTGAATGGTCGTAACTTCACACAATTGACGACGCTGGTCGCCGGCGTCAGTAATCAGACAGGTCAAGACGAAGCCAGGGTAGGAGTGGCCGGAAGTGTCTCCTTTAGCATCAACGGCGGCCGAACTGAGTACAACAGCTTTCAAGTGGATGGCTCTGAGACCATAAATGAGGGTATGCACAAGGACAAGACGTCGCTGATTGTGACTCCCAGCATCGACGCGATCCAGGAAATCAAGGTGATAACATCGAATTACAGTGCCATGTATCCGAGCGTGGGAAGCGGCACCACGATCGTTACTACGAAATCCGGTACAGACCGGTTCCACGGCAGCCTCTATGAATTCTTTCGCAATGAGTTCATGAATACGAAAGGATACTTCGACGTCGGCTCCAAAGCACCAATGTACCGGCGGAACGACTTCGGAGGAACGATCGGCGGACCCGTCGACATTCCTCATATCTACAATGGTAAGGGAAAGACCTTCTTTTTCTTCTCGGAGGAAGCCCGCCTTGAAAGCGACCCCTACCCCTATCGGCAGGCAGTACCATCGGTCGCAGAACGCCAGGGAGATTTCTCGGATGTATGTCCTCTGATATTACCGGGACAGCCCGGCTTGGTCTACTTCAGACGAACTCAATATCCAGACTGCCCCTCTCCTGCGCAAATCGCACCGCTGGGAGGTCTGATCAGTAACTTTCCCAACAATGTCATCCCGACGAATCGCAATCCTCTTCTGATTCTCGGGACGGGCATTATTCCGTTACCGAACGCAACCTCGGGCTGCGACTCTACCATTGGCTCCTGCTATAACGCCGATGTATCTCTTCCGACTTACTGGAGAGAAGAACTGCTTCGTTTCGACCACGCCTTCACCGATACGCTGCGGCTAAACGTCCACTATATTCACGATGCCTGGAATACAACTACTCCTGTCCCGCAGTTCGCGTTCACACAGAACACTTTCCCGACGGTACAAAATGATTTTTACGGCCCAGGCGTCAGCGCGGTCGTGCGAATGACGAAGACTTTGTCTTCCACCCTGCTCAATGAGCTGGTTGTAAGCTATACCGACCAGAAAATTACTCTGACAGACGAACCCGGGGCGAACGTCACGCTGCAAGGCGTAAATCTTCTTGGAGCGCCCGGGGTTGGTATGACAACGATCTTTAATAACGGTTCCGGTGGGAAAATCCCTGGCATAGTGATCGCCGGTAACAATCAAGCATACGGCGGCAAGGGTTTTGCAGTGGACCCGGGCTATATGCCCTGGGAACATACCAACCCGGTGTATAGCCTTTCCGATAATCTTTCGAAGATCTACGGACGGCACAATATTCAGCTCGGCGTCTATTGGGTCAACTTTCAACGCAACCAGACAAACGGGTCGATCGGCGCTGCGACGGGCGACACGCAAGGCATTCTATCGTTCAGCAACATTTTGGGCGCCAACACAACGGGGAATAGCGTTGCTGACTTTCTCTCGGGAGAGTCAATCGCCAGTTTTCAGCAAGACAGCGCGCAGGCGAGATACCGTCAGCGATACCAACTGGTCGAACCATATCTGCAGGATGACTTTAAAGTGAACTCTCGTTTGACTCTGAATCTGGGTCTTCGTGTCAGCCTATTCGGAAACTTCCATGAGCTCAACGATGATGCCTACAATTGGGTGGCGAACGCTTACAGCGCAGCCGAAGGAGCCTCACTCACAGTCGGCAGTCAAGGGCAACTGGTGGACCAGGCCACCGGCCAAAATCTTGTGATGAATCCCAATAATCCTTTGCCGTCGCTCGATCCCCGCGTCCTGAATGGGATCGTGCAGTGCGGCAAGAGTGGAGTCCCGTCTGGCTGTATGGCGAGTCATGTGCTGAATCCGGCGCCGCGGATCGGATTCGCCTGGTCTCCATTTGGAAATCGGACTTCCGTCCGCGGCGGGTACGGGTTATTTTTCGAGCATGGCACGGCGGACGAGGCCAACACCGGGTCACTCGAGGGCGGTGCGCCGACAGTTCTGGACATGACTCAAACGAACCCAGCCGGATTGAGCAGCATAGGGCTTGCTCCAAACGGTTCGTCCCTTGTGTTCCCGTTGAACGTTACGGCCGTCCCGACCAGGACAGTGTGGCCCTACGTGCAGCAGTGGAGTCTGAGCGTAGAGCGCGAGTTGCCGCAACAGATGCTTGCGAGTATCGCCTACGTTGGCAGCAAAGGAACGTTTCTTCCCGTCCAGCTGCAAATCAACCAGCTCCAGCCCTTGGCGGCGAGTGAAAACCCATATGGTCCCCACCAGCCGTTGATGGTCAGCGGGTTCAATCCCATTACAGCGCTGAACCCGGCTTATACCAACGGAGGGGATTGCAATGGAATTCTGCCGAACGGCAATGTGGTTTCAGGTCCAGCGCTTATCAATCTCCTGGTGGCCTGCTACGGGGTAGGTCAAGTTGCCACAAATCCTAATGCGCTTCGCGAGTTTGCCCCCGGCATCGGCCAAATCTACTCGCTTCAGAATGCGGCAAACTCCTCCTACAATGCGTTGCAGTTCTCATTTCGCCGCACCAAAGCGCCATTGGTTCTGGGCGTGGCCTACACCTACAGCCATTCGATCGACGATGCCTCCGATCGTTCCGACGCATCGTCAGTCAACTCGTTGGACCTGCCATTCGCCAGAGCAAGCTCCAGCTTCGACCAGCGTCACTTGCTGAACATCAGTTACATATACGATCTACCGCCACTTAGTAAGTGGCTGTACAGTTGCGAAGCGGAAGAAGATGATAGCGAAAAAGCTGTCTGCGTTACGGAAGAGAATTCTGCTGTTTCCAGATTCTTGTTTAAAGGCTGGCAGCTGTCAGGCGTCACCACATTTCAGACCGGAACTCCTTTCACTGTACTCAACATCGGAAGCCCTGATGGCATTTCGACGCTGGATAACGCCGGTGTCGCGAACGGAAGCGGGGCCGGGTCTTATCCCGACCTGTGCGGAGATCCGCATGCTTCTCTTCCTATCGGGGGGGACAATCCGGAAAGTGTGGGGCCGCTCCTGCTGAATCCCGGGGCTTTCTGCGCACCTCGTGGTCTTACCTTCGGTGATGCCGGGCGGAACGTATTGCGCAACCCGTTGCGGTTTAACACTGATGTGGCGCTTCTCAAGCACTGGACTGTTAAGGAAGGATCTTCCGTCGAATTCCGCATGGAGGTCTTCAATTTCTTCAACAATACGCAGTTTCGCATTTATGACCCTACCCTCGGAAATCAGGCCAACAATACTGTCAATTGCTATGGCGGCCTGGGCGTGGGCTACTCCGCCGCCGGAGGCGATGGTACGAATTGTCTGACTGGAAGTGCTTTTCTGCATCCTGTCAGTGCTCACCGGCCTCGCACGGGGCAACTTGGTATTAAGTGGGCGTTTTGAGTTATCTGAAGGTGCAACAGATCAGTCCAGTCCGGCGCAAGCTGATCGGGAATATGTTCTGGCTTTACACGTTGCAAGGCCTGAACTACATAATCCCACTCGCCGTTCTGCCCTATCTGGTTCGAGTCCTAGGAGTCGAGCGGTACGGGCTGGTTGCGTTCGCGCAGTCTCTGGCTCAAGGGTTCATTTTTATAACTGACTACGGCTTTAATCTCTCGGCGACTAAGCAGATTTCGCGCGTGCGGCATGATCAAGCAGAAGTCTCGAGCATCTTCTGGGCAGTGATGACGGTCAAAGGCGCTTTCTTGCTGCTTGGGATGGTCATCTTGACCGCGATGCTTGTAACCGTTCCCCGCTTTCATGCGGATACTCTTACTTACGCCATTGCCTATGTTGCCGTCCTGGGCAGCGTTCTATTTCCCCTTTGGTTATTTCAAGGAGCGGAGCAGATGAGCTACATCTCCGTCGTCAGCGGCGGAGCGAAGCTGCTGGCGGCGGGACTTCTCTTCTTCGTGGTTCGTCGTCCTTCGGATTACCTGCTGGCTATCGCTGCTCAATCGGGAGGTCTCCTTCTGGCGGGAGTTGCGGGCTTCTGGGTGGCTCTTGCGCGCTTCAAAATCTCCTTTCACTGCCCTTCGCGTAAAGACCTGCAGCAAATGCTGCGCGAGGGCTGGCATCTGTTTATAGCGAGCGCTGCCGGCATGCTTTACGCCACCAACAACGTATTTCTCGTGGGTCTGATTGCAGGAAACATTGAGGCAGGTTATTTCAGCGCCGCTGAGAAAACGGTACGCGGAGTGCAAGGACTGTTGACACCCACGACCCAGGCCATCTATCCGCACATTAGCATCCTGGCGGTCGAATCGCGTCAGCGCGCTGTGAGTTTCGTTCGCAAGACTCTGATGTGGATGGGACTCATGTCTCTGGCGCCATCGGTACTCCTGCTTGCATTCGCGCGTCCGGTCGCGTTGATTTTGTTCGGATCCGCGGCCCAAGGCAGCATCGCGCCACTGCGTTGGATTGCCTTGTTGCCCTTCATTCTCACGATCAGCAGTGTACTCGGAATTCAAACTATGATCCCGTTCGGTCTGGAGCGGCAGCTCAGTCGTATTTATGTCACAACTGGCCTGGCGAGCATTCTGCCGTTGCTTGCCTCGATTCACTACTTTGGCGCAACCGGCGGGGCGGCCGCGATTCTCGTTATCGAGACTTACATTGTCGCGGCGATTTGGACCTCGCTAAAACGGCACGGAGTCGATGTGCTTCATGGCACGGCAGCCGAAACCATCTCTGAAATCGACTGGTCTGCGGGGCTTGCGCACGAATACCTGGGTACGGTCACACAGAACCCATCTCTGTCTGATCGCAAATCACCGGCGACGGGAAGCGTGCTGTAATGACAGTGACAAAGAGATCTTCCATCGCGAGCGTCACGGTGGTCTACAACGGAGCGGCCCACCTGCCGCGCCAACTGCACGCATTGAAAAAGCAAACTCGCAAGCTGGACGAGATGATCGTGGTAGACAATGCGTCGTCTGACGATTCGGTGCGTCTTGTGGAAGCCGATTTTCCTGAAGTAACAATTCTGAATCAGCCGAAAAATACCGGCGTCGGCGGCGGATTCTCGGTCGGCCTCGATTACGCCGCAACCCAAAGAAATCACGATTGGATCTGGTTACTCGATCAGGACAGTTTGCCGGCGGACGACAGCTTGGAGCAGCTTCTCAAAGCTGTCGACTCCTTGGGGGACCAGGCCGATAGCGTCGCGATTCTTGCGCCTACGTGCACCAACGAGAAAACGAAGCTAAACTACTCAGGTTTAGTCTGGCGCTACGGCCTTCGCAACGCGCCAGTTAGTGCTCGCCATAAGCCGATGTCGTTCGTCGACTCCGTGATCTCATCCGGCACATTGTTGCGAAGAGAAGCAATCGAGAAAGTGGGACTGCCGCGTTCAGATTTTTTCATGGATTTCGTCGACCACGAATACTGTCTGCGACTGCGGAGACACGGCTACAAGATCGCAGTTGTTCCAGCGAGTCGCTTCGAGCACGCCATCGGAGACCCGCGCACAGTCCGCGTGCTCGGTTTTGAGAAGACTTGGTCGAACCATGTTCCCTGGCGCGAGTACTACATGACGCGGAATGCAATTTTCACGGTCTGGAAATACGATCCGGACTGGCGGACGAAGTGCGTGGTCGCACATCGACTACTATGTCATGCCGCGAGTATTCTCCTATTCGGCGAGGACAAGTTGGCTTGTCTCGCGATGATGTACCGCGGATTCGCAGATGGCTGCACGGGAAAGCTGGGGATTCGATCTTTTGACGGCAAAGAATCGTCCAGCCCTGTTTGAGGTTTCCGCCTAGGTTTTGTGGGGCGAGTTCGGCCCAGAGCGCGGGGCTGGAAAGCGCGATTCCAGCATCTTTTTCTGCACCTGAACGCCCGCCAGATAAGAAGCGCCCAGTTTAATTTTGGCAGTTCCAATTCGTGGTGAACATACTCCCACCTTGGCTCAAGCAGTCATTTCGCTGGATCAACCAGCTAAACATGGGCCGAAGAGTAGTGTCATCGGAACGAAGAATTTGATAGCCGTAATCATTTACAGTCGTACCCTCCAGCAAGTACTGGTTATAGGAAGAGTTTGGCGTTCCTCCAGATCCAGCGCACACGGCGTAAATGATGGCTACATCGAAAAGATGATTTTGCATCAAATCGTTGACCACACTTCCAAGAACGTTCACCTGGGCCTGATCGATACACGAGCCCAGACCTGAATTGCCGCCACAGGTGCCGGAATTTACGTCATCGGCGCCACTGGTGCCGCTTTCGGTGATCCAGAACTGCTTGCTCGTATCTCTTTGGGCAAGAACGACCTGATGAAGGCTGGCGGAGATGGCCCTGAAACGCGGATCAATATTAACATCGGCGGGATTCCCGTAGCTGTACGTAGAATCCGCATAGGCATGGGCGTTGACAATGTCAAAATTCGTTCCTGCTCCGGCGCTATAGATTCCGACGAGAAAGCCAGCCATGGTCTGCGGCAAACCAGTATCAAAATCAAGCGAGATCCCGCAAGCCGAGGAAAATGAAGAGTTCTCAAGAACGTCCGTCGCCGCGCCCATTCCTCCCATGAGAATGTGGATGCTCGGATTCACCCGTCTTGCCGCAGGAACGACGACGTTTAACATTTGCCCGTAGATCTGCCCTCTTTGATTTGGGCAACTGGCCTGACCTGCTCCAGTAAAAAGTGTGGTAAAGCCGGCTGAGTCCATCTCATTGAAAAGCTCCCAATACTTTACCGTCGGGAAACGAGCCACCAGATTGGCTAGGATGTCCGCGAGGGCATTAAACGCCGCTTCTTCGCTGGGATAATAAGTCCAATTCGGCAAATTGTCCGGCCCTGGCAGCCCGGGCATAGAATTCGGCGCCTCTGTACCCAGAAGAAACTCGGGCGTCACACCATTGTCGAAATCTCTTGCGATCTGTGCATCCAATTGTTGAAGATAAGGGCCCGCTGGACTGTAGTTTCCGTTGTGGTCCATGAACCAATCCCAATATGTCCCAATGCGATCGACTTGCAGCATGGCTTGCTGAGCGTTGGCATACATCAACGCCGTGGTCTGAGCCGGAAGAGCATTGAAGAGTAGGCCTATGTGTACGGCACCCAGCTTCGGAGTTCCGCAACCGATCCCATCGTCATAGCACACAGAGGCAGATTGGGTCGTTGCCTGAGCAAGCGACGGAGTTGGGACGCTGTGCGAGCAATTCAATTGCGCCCCAAAAAGTAACGGCAAGAGTGCTGCGCACAATAGGCGATTCAAGTTCAGTGTAGTGGCGTTCATAAGACATTTCTGAGTTTGTCCTGAACTACTTCTGAACTAGGGCTTGCAACTAATCGGCACAACGGGATGGAAAGTGCAGCACGAAGGTGCCGGTTTCAGACGCTGAGGAAGGGTGCGGGCGTCATGCAGTCTGCTCTACGGGCGGGCAACAAACTGTTCGTTGTACCCCGCCGCTGGCGGGCCTGCCAGCGCCAGCGCACGGCGGTATTCGGGCTCAATGTCTGATCGTGAAGAACGATGACGATTGTGAATATGAGCAGGGGGAGAGTGCTCTTTGGCGTGTGCGGATTTGCAACTTACCTATTGGCGTCCCAGTTTAGTCGACTTCTCCCAAGATCTTTTCAGTTTGGTAAACCGTTCCCAAGACCTGGCAACGGCCATCGAGATGTTGTACCGGTTGAAAGAAAGGAATTCATGAAACGCAGACGTTCACCGATGAAATCCTCGCCGCGAGCCAGCCTTCCCGTCGCCTTGCTGTTGCTCGCTTTGGCCGGCGTGAGTGATTGCGGCGGGACCAAATCACAGCTGGCTGGCTTGCCGGGTCCGCCTGCGGCGGCCGACGTGAATTCTTATGTGGGCCAGCCCGGTGATTCTCCGTCACAGACTTCGCTCTGGAACGTTACCATCGATCGGTCCCAGAACACCTATTCGTACGGTCCGACATCCGGCCCCGCAACCTCCGGATCGATTGCGATCGTGGACAATAACTTCGTCATTCTGCTGGGTCAGAACGGATATCAGAGCGGGCTTGCAGTGGAAGTTCCCGGACAAGCGATTATCCTCCGGCCCGGCGATAGCACGGCGCCACTGGTCTTTGCCGTCCAGCAGACTTCATGCTTTGCCATCGGCGGCAACGTGAAGTTTCTATACGCGCTGTCACCCGGGATCAATGGCCCTAGTAGTCCGTTCTTTGGCGAGATCTATGCCGCCACAAGCTCCGATGGAAGCAGCTGGCAATTCAATAACCAGGTCAACTATATTTCACCGTACCAATTTTCAGCCCAGGAGAATACCAACGTCCCCTCTGCCGCGGTGTTCCCAGGCTATCCCGGAGACTTCTCTGCAACCTGTGACGCCGCAGACGGTTCCGCAGCCGTAAGCGCAACTCCTCTGGCCTATTTCAACAGCGGCGCAGACACATTCCCCGTCCCCACGCAGTTTATCGTCAGCCCCGGAGGGCTGTTCTTCGAAAATCAGAACTACGAGAATGTGCCCGCGACTGAAGGGTGGAACTACCTGAACGTGTCTGCTTGGGGCCTCAGCGAATCAGCTGTGCCGCTCACAGTTGCCGGCGTAGCGTCGGCAAATTATCTTGGATTCCTGTTCGAATCAGATCCCAGCAACGCGATCTATCGAACGCGACTGGTGACCTTCGGCAATGCGCCGATCTCCGGCACTGTAATGAACGGGGGAACATTCCCCAACGAAGATCCGACCCAGCCGCCGAACCTTAACATGAGCGTGACTTTTAACACCCAGGATCCACTCAACAACGGCGTGTACTACCTTGCCAAGCTGACCATTCCGAACGACGCCCCCTCAACATTCACGGGCAGTTGCCTGAGCTATGGCGTGAGTCAGACGGGGAATTCGACGTGTACGAACGACGGAGTCGCAATGGCAGGGGACTATACGATCATAATGAGTGCATCCGACGCAAACGGCGATCAAGAGACGCTGGTGTTATTCCAGCAATAGGGAGCCAGAAGGCAGCTCCAGAGCAAGTGCTTCCGATCGGCAAGCCGTCATGCACGCGCGACAGAACGATAAAAGATTTTGATGGAGACAATGAATGAGTCGCCGCGGTCTCATCTACAAGAGGAATAATTTGAAGATCTACTCGATTTTCGGACTGCTAGCCGGAGTCTGCCTCGCCATGGTCTCGCTGGGTTGCGGCGGAGGAAGCTCCGGTTCTGTTGGCATAACTTTTGCCCCGGGCGCCTTGGCTCCTCCCTCGTCGCTTGCTTTGTCAGGGGTTTCGAGCTTTGCGGCAATTGTGACCGGAGACCCCGGCGCCCAGGGCGTCAACTGGACGGTTACTTGTGTCCCGGCGCCCATACCGCAAGGTAGCTGCGGCACCGTCACCGAGCATACAGCGAGTGGCTATCCCACAACCTACTATGCTCCCTCCAATTTTGATGAGCAGACGGTGCCCGTAAATGGAACGGTCACGATCACGGCTGCGTCAAGCGCGGATCCGACTGAGACTGTCAGCGCAACCATTCAAGTTACGCCCACCCCAACGATCTCGGTTGGCTTTAATGAGGCGCCGCCGGCATCCATGTTGACTGGAGCCACAGCGACTTTGGTAGCGATAGTCTCGAACGACTCTTCCAATGCCGGGGCCGATTTTACCCTCACCTGTGGAAGTACCAACGCATGTGGCACAATTGTTCCGGCCCATACCAGCGGAATTATCGGCGCTTTCACGGTGTACACCGCCCCGGATACTGTGCCTGTCGATGGTACGGTCACCATCACGGCAGCATCCACCGCTGATCCAACCCAGACGGTCAGTGCGACAGTCACCATCAACCAGGCAGCTCTCAAGATTGCCCTTTCCCAGACACCAACGCCCAATTTGCCCGTCGGTGCCTCCACAAATCTTACGGCGGTCGTCACGTTTGATCCCCTCAACGCTGGCGTGGACTGGACTGCGTCCTGTCAAAGCACTTCATGCGGTTCGTTCAACCCGGCCCACACAGCAAGCGGCCAGTTGACCTCCTACACAGCTCCACAGACGGTTCCTACTGGCGGGTTGGTCACCATCACGGCGGCCTCCACAACCACGCCCACGACCACGGTAACTGCGCAGGTCACGGTGACTCCGGCCGACCTGCAGAGCAGTCTGCTGAATGGGCGATATGCCTTCCTGCTGCAGGGAGTCAGAGAAGGAGGTACATGGGCGATCGCGGGTCAGCTGTCGGCCGATGGAATTGGCGACATCAACGTGGCCACGGAGAGCTTCCTGGGTGACAACAATCTCTATACGCTCTCGGGCACGTACTTCATCCAGAGCAATGGCACCGGAACCATTACGTTGAATGGCGCGCCCACTGGACTAGGTTACTGGAACGGCGGGCAACAGGTATTTCAGGTGGCAGTCGTCAGTCCGGGCGTAATGTCGATGGAAGAGTTCGACGGTTACTATAATTCCACTCTTCATGTCGCCTACGGAGGAACGCTCACCGGGAGTCTGTTCCAGCAGTCGACGGCGGATTTTCAGTCTCTATCACCGTCTTCCTACTCGTTCCTGCTTTCGGGTTTTGGCCCCACTAATGGGCCGAGCTTCTATGGCGGGGTTCTCAACCCGGTTTCGGGAGATTTCACGATGGATCAATCCATCGACGGCACCATTGATTCCATCTCGGGATTCATCGGCGTGGTCAACGTCTCGCCCGATGGCAGCAACGGAACGCTACTCATGAGTCCATATTCGTTCCAGTACTACGTAGTCAATTCGGGACATTGGATCCTGATCGCCCAAAGCGGCACCACCGACGTTGGTGCGGGTCATCTTTATATCCAACCAAGTACAGCCTCGCTGCCAGCCGGAAATTTTGGGTTCACGGAAACTGGCGCAGCGCCTCTGCCCCAGGGAAGCACACCTCTGGCACTCGGCGGAATCTTTTCGAGCGATGGCTTGGGCAACGTTTCGGGCACGCTGGATGGCAACCTCAACGGAACCGTGAGCAGTTCGGCGGTCTCGGGAACTATGTCTGTGGCTACGAACGGACGTGGCACACTCAGCCTTTCCGGCGGGGTGGCACAGCAGTTTGGGGTTTATCTGACGGCAAATAACGGAATCCTGGTGCTCGATTTGGATACTCAGTTCTCAGGCGTGGGCGCCGCGCTACCCCAGACCACAGGGGCCACCGCGACCGCTTCGTTATTCTCCGGCACTTACGCTTCAGCTTTTCAAACACTCGGGGAGATCAACCTGGCCAGCGGTGGAGTGGGGTCGTGGAACGATTATCTCGGAGTGATCACGGCGGATGGAGTATCCAATCTCACGGGCACGATGGCATTGGACCAGTTTGACGAGAGTTCGGGGGCATTCTGGACCCAGACTCCCGATGCACCCCTGACAGGCAATTTCAGCGCCGGGCCCTCCGGCAGATTTACGGGGTCGATCACGCTTCCACCACTGGGGACATCACAAAAGGTGTTCTACATCCTGAACGGCTCGACGGTGCTTTCACTGGGATTGGATTCTGGTCCCTCAACTGGCATTCTTCAGCTACAACAGTTCTGAGAACGATGGTGACGCTTTACTGCCATTAAACGGATGCTATTTGATCTGGGGTAACGGACGGAACCGAGATGAAACAGTCAATGAAGCTCTTTTCACGTTCAGCCGTGGTCGCTCTCGCGCTGGTAACTCTTGAAGTTTCGGTGTACGGCACTAATCCTCGACCAGTGATCACCGACGGGTCGGTGAACCCCGCCGGGACCGTACTCACGCTTTCGGGCGCAAACCTGATGGGAGTGATGGGTTACGGGGCGTACTCCGTCACAATGGGAGGCGTCACGACGACAAACATAACGTCCACAGCGACATCCATCACGGCGACATTTACGACGGCATTTAATCCGGGTTCATACGCCGTTATCGCTCTGTTCAAAAAGAACAAAAACCAATGCGATACGAATTACCACGCCACGATCGATGTCACGGTCGGCGCGGTGGGACTACAAGGACCGATGGGACCGGCCGGAGCACAAGGACCAGCGGGGCCAGCAGGATCAGTGGGGCCAATCGGACCACAAGGGCCACAGGGTATCCAAGGGCCGCCGGGTCAGTTCAATGTGTACGATGCGAATGGTCAACTGCTTGGGACAGCCCTGGATGCAAATGGGTCAGTGTATATCGCCTCGCTGGGCCTCATAACCAATTTTACTTACGCATCCTGCTCAGTTACGGGTTGCACCGCAACATTCGGACCGTTTCCTACAGCCATTTATTTCAGTGGGTCCGACTGTACCGGGACTGGTTACATGAGTCCCTACCCTCAGGCGTCAGGTGAGCAAGCGCTGTACACTTTCAACGGCGGTTTAGTGATTGTGCAGCTCGTAGCTTTGGCACCTTATCCAACTACAGCTCAATCGGTGCAGGGGCAAGGCTCTCCCTGCCTGAACTATGACAATCAGCTTGGGGGAGCTTCATTTTGGTCTGTGACCATTCAACCATTTACTGGGACGCTGCCCTTCGACTTGCCAGTCGCTCCTCCGTTGCAAGTCCTTCCTGCGGGTCAGAGCCCGCAGAGTGAGGGGAAACGCAGATCAATTAAGTAGCCCTTCCACGGGGTCTCCATCTTCAAGGGTTGTTCAAACGCGTCGGAGCACGACTCTACCAACCGAACGGCACAGAACTAAGGATATATCGCGCTTGAGGCTGCGCCAGCTAAACATGGGCCGTTGGGTAACGCCATCGGAACGCAGGATCTGGAAGCCATAGTCATTGACGGTCATCCCTGGCGGTAGATACTCGTTGTATGAGGGGTCTGGCTGTCCCCCCAGCTCCAGGCCACAGAGCGTAAATGATGGCGACATCGAAAAGACGATGTTTCATCAAATCATTAACTGCAGCTCGACGGTGCTTTCACTGGGATTGGATTCTGGTCCCTCAACTGGCATTCTTCAGCTACAACAGTTCTGAGATTTCAATTCGTCGATGCCTCCCGCGGTATGCACGCTACTGTCGAAATCATGGAAGTGAGCTTCCGGAGATTATGGAAATGAATCGTGAATCGGTCTCGAATGGCCGGATGGTCGGTGCACTCAAAGGCATCGCTTTGATGTTGTGCGGCTTGTCCATCTTGCCTTTCAGCGGATGCAGCGTTAGCAAACCCGCGCCCGTTACCATCGCTTTCGCACAGGGACAGATGGCTCCGCCGTCGTCGGTGGCGGCGAATTCTTCGACGCTGTTTGCCGCCACGGTCATCAACGATCCAGCGAATCTTGGAGTGAGCTGGCTTCTGACCTGTAACGCCTCGGCGGCCTCCGATTGCGGTTCCATCACCCGGCACACGGCGAGCGGCGAGCCCGCCACTTACATCGCTCCGGCTTCCATACCATCCGGGGGAACAGTGACAATCGAAGCCAATTCGTCGGCCGATCCCTCCCAAAGCGTGACCACAACTATCACGATCACGCCGGAGGTTTACGGTGCGATATCGGTCGCCTTTTTCCCGGCTCTCCCGGCAACCGTCGCACTCGGCACTTATTTGCCAGTGTCCGTTGTCGTCACGAATGACCATATTGGCAGCAACGGTCAACCGATGGGTGCCACGCTCAGCGTGACCTGCCAGGTTGCGGGCACGTGCGGATTTTTCAGCGGTTTGTATTACATTCCTCCGTCGGCGATTCCGGCCGGAAATACGGTTACGATCACGGCTACGTCGGTCGCCGATCCCTCGGCGAGCGCCAGTGCGACGGTAACCATCGTTGCCCCCGTGGTGACGATCTCGCTGGTTACGACCCCGCCAGCCTCAATTCCAGCTGGAAGTGCAACGAGCCTCGGCGCTTTCGTCACGGACGGAACGCCAGCGAACGCAGCCGGACAGATGGGCGTGGACTGGAGCGTTTCCTGCGGCGGCAGCACCTGCGGTTCATTCATTCCACAGCATACGGCCAGCGATAGTCCGAACTCGACCCAACAGGTAACCACGTCCTTTACTGCACCCTCCACCGTGCCGCCCGGAGGGACGGTCACGATTACGGCTACAGCCACGGCCAGTCCGACGACACAGATATCGACAACGCTTACCATCACGCCAGTTACGTTGAACAATGGCTTGCTGAACGGGCAATACGCCTTCTTCTTGAGCGGCGTAAATACGATTGGCCTGTCGGCTTTGGCCGGGAGCATCATTGCCGACGGCAATGGCAACATCACTGCCGCCGAAGAGAGCCTGCCCGGGCAAAGCACGACGCTCACCGGGATCACCGGGTCTTATTACATCGGCAGCGATGGCAGAGGTTTGATGACTCTGAACGGACTGTCAAATTCGAACTGGCTCAACGGACAGCAGATATTCGCCTTGGCGGTCGTCGATTCCACGCATGTTTTCATGGAAGAATTCGACGGTTTCGACCCGTTCAACATCACTTATTCGCCCATTACTTCAACGCCCCTCGGCGAAACGCTGCGCGGAGAACTTGATCTGCAGCAAACCAGCGATTTCAGTGTTCCGCCTTCGGGGGCTTTCGCGTTTGCCTGGACTCATGCGGGCCCCGTGCCGTCCGCCGGATACTATGGCGGAGTGCTGAACGCAGATAGTTCGGGAAATATCGTCAGCTTCGCGATTGATCGTTACGTCGACGGCTTGACTACTTCCATCTCCAGCGGTATATACGGCGCACAGTCTTTCAGTACGGTCGACAGCTTCGGATACGGAACAGTGATCGTCGGCCCTTATTCTCTAAATTATTTTCTGGTTGACTCGGGCCACCTTATCGTGATCGGAAGTTCGAGTTCGGATGAAACCGGCTTGCCTTCCGGCCATGTTTTCTCACAGCCTTCGACTATGCCGTCTATGGCTGGCACGTACATGTTCACTCTGGCTGGTTCAAGTCCGCTGTTGTCGGCCAGCGGGTCCTCGGTCGAGGGCAGCAACCCACAAGTAGTTGGAGGCTGGGTCACCAGCGATTCCAGCGGAAATCTTACGGGCTATTTAGATACGGACAATCAAGGCGTAGTTGAGAGTGCTCCTGTCAGTGGAACGCTGGCGGCGAGTGCTGTTCCGGGACGGTGGCTCATGACGCTGGAGGGTGGCGGCGCTTCTTTGTTCGCACTGTATCCGACCAGCAGTGGCCTGTTCATCTTCCAACTGGATTTGGGGAAGTCTGGCACGGGCACGGTCGCGCTACAGTCCAGTTCCGCTTCAGTTATCTCCGGGAACTACGCTCTCAGCATCCAACAACCGGGAGGGATCGATATCAGCCGCTCCGCCACCCTCGGGCTGGAGATCGGCGCTTGGGCCGACATTTCCGGTCAGATCGTCGCCAGCAGCTCTTCTACTTTCTCCGGCACTCTGGACATTGACCAGATTGACGGGGTGTTCCTCGCTCCCAGCGGAAACATTTGGACTCAGACTCCCGATAAACCGGTGACCGGCAATTTCTCGTCTGGCACGCAAGGCCGGTTTACGGGATCGATTACGATCAACCAAACAGTGACAGCCCCTTATCAACTGGGTACGCTCAATGTGATTCTGTACGTTGTCGACAGTTCGCAGGTGATGCTATTGGAAGACGATTCCACCCCGGCGGTCGGCATTCTCGAATTACAGAATTTCTAAAAAAATTCCTCACAAAACGTCGCCTTACTTCATTCCTCAACCAAGTCCGAGCCCAGGCGTTGCCAAACTCCACTGATGGCCTCCCCGATCAAAATCTCATCGGCGCTAGCAAAGCCGTGGCCGGGTTCCTTTCGACAGGACCAGGTTGCCGCCCTATACATAGAGCTGCGCGCACCCCTGAGCGCCTCCCTGCGCCGCTGGAAGCTGCCGGCGGAGGAAATGGAAGACATCGTCCAGGATACTTTTCTACGCTTGTTGTCCCATGGCCCCGAGGATCTCAAGGCGGAAAACGCCCGCTACTGGCTGTTCCGAGTAGCTCACAATCTGGCGATTGATCGCCGGCGATCCGGATGGTGGAATTCAGTGGACTTAGAGGCCGATTTCGACCTGCTGTTGTCGACTCACCCCAGCCCGCTCTTTAATCCCGAGAAAATCTATCTCGACCACGAACTGCAAAGGGCGGTACGAACCAACCTAGCAAAACTTACGCCACGCCAGCAGCACGCTATCTACCTGCGGATCGTCGGCTTCAGCTACAAGGCGATCGCCGATCAACTGAAAGGTACTTCCAACAGCGTCGGCGAATTGATCCGGCGCGGTCTCAAACGACTGGGTGAAATGGGAGCGAACACTCAGTGACCCGAAGGGCTGCAATCTGCAATGTTAAGCGTCGATGAATTTCGAACAGACGGTGACCTAAGTGCTCCAATCTGCAATGTGAAACGTCGGTGAATTTCCTTCCACACCCCATGTGAACGGATGCTGTGCATCGTTTTTATAGATGCGAGCGTGCTCCCTCAAAGCGAGTTCAGTGCGATCTTCGCCCAGGTGCAAAGGGGCGCATGATGCGTGTGCTCGCCGCGCATCCCGACACAATAAGCGGTGAACCCGATTCCTAAAAGGAAGGTAAAATGAAACTAGCGAAATATCTCTTAGTGGTTCTCCTGGTGGTGCCATTTACGGCGCAACTCCATGCGCAAACCCTTTCCGGCGCCGTAGCTGGCTCTTCCTCCCTCTGGACTGAATCCTTCCAGGGCACTTATGCGGCCCTCGGCTGCGCCTGGAGCGACTCAAACAGCACCGCTCACACTTACGTCACGGATGTCCGTTCTGGCGCCGGCAGCGCGGTAGACTACGGTAAGATTTGGGTGGTATGGACGAACACTGGCTCTTGCACGTCTCCAACCCCTGCCGCTCAGGTCTATTATTACGTCAGCCTGGACTCGGGAATCGGCAACCGCTGCCTGTTCGCCCAGCCTCAGTGTGTGCTGACCGAGACTGATGCGGCTGGCACTGCGGGCTCAGGCGCACCCTCCGGAGTTACCGACACTGCTCTGCCCGCGGGCATTCTGGCCGCGATCAACGGCTCGTCCATCAATATTGCCGGGACCGATATTACGCCACTGGATTCCGTGTTTGCCGCTTACCAGGCTCTTGGCGGCACCTCGAATGTGTGTGGCTACCTGTCGGCAGGCACCCAGTATCAAGGCTACGGCAGAGGTGGTTGGCCCGGTCCGGGGACGCAAGTTCAGGCTCAGGACGGCTCGGCCATATTCAACGTTATCGGTTTCAACATTACTGGTACCGATCCATTCACTGGCACCTCGGTACCCGCTTACACCATCACGCCGGTAGGCGCTACTCCGGTAGTGGTTTTTGTGAATACCGGGAACGCCAGTGGCTTTGGCGCCGCCGGCGTTGCCAACGTCACCCGCTCCACTTTGGGCTTGATCTTCAGCAACATTCTGGTACGGACTGCAGATGTCGTACCCCAGTCGTTCGCGGGCTTAAGCGCAAGCTACTCCCCAATCACCATATGGCATCGCGAGTCGCTCTCTGGTACCTACAATACGTTTGACCGCGCGATTCCAGGCAACAAGGAAATCTATCGCACCCAGGAGTTTGTCTGCCCACCCGTCGAGCCGTTGAACTATAGCAGGACCATTGCGGACGGCGGAACCTCCACTACTAGTGCCAATTACCGCGCGATCGGGACGGGCGACATGGTCAGCCAAGTCAAAACTATCAGCGACTCCATTGGTTACGCTTTCTGGAGCGCTGGTAACTTCAGTAGCGCGGCCTACGGCACATCCGCGGGCGACCTGAAGTACCTGACGGTCGACGGAGTGGATCCGCTTTGCTCCACCTATGGGTGCGGCGGCGGTGCCGGAGAAATTCCGACCGCCACCAACACTTTTCTGTCCAACGTCAACCTGAATAACATTGCCAACGGTTCCTACCCCATCTGGTCGGAACTGCGCTTCGTCACGACCAGCTCGGCAGCTCTGACCGCCGCCCAGGCGTTGGCGGGTTATGCGCAGTCTGAGTCCACCACACCCGGCGGATCGCAGCCTGATTTCATCACCGCTCCGAACCTCAACGTCATCCATGCGCACTTCGCCCTGCCATTCGTTTCGGATCACTATACGGCATCTGGAGGACCGCGAGTTTGCGGTGCCAGCGGTGCCCCCGAAGCCGGTGGCGATGCGGGCGGCATTGTGACGAGTCTGCAGGCCGGATCGGACTACGCCGTCCTGAAGGGCAACTACAACACATCGTCCTGCACTGGCATCACCGATACGGCTTCGTTCGGCGTTCACCAGTAACCATGGCTTAACCGGTTCGACGAACCGAAAAGCGATGTTTGATGGGTAGACGGCAAACCAGCCGTCTACCCTTTTCTCACAATTCATACACGCCAAATTCCATCGAGTAATTCCTCTAAATTTTATGACTTTCAGAACTGCAAGCCACACTTTCGGTCGGTGCGCCCGTGTCGTTTTTATGAAGGCACACCTCTTCTCTCTTATGTTCCTGCCGGCTGTCTCTGTCCACACGTGGGCGCAGTCCGCTCCGGCGAAGCCAACGTCTGCGGAATCCACGGCGCCGCAGCCGGATCCCGCTCCTACGCCGGAGCAGATTCACGATCTGAAACTGAAGTTGATGGAGCACGAAGATTGGACAAAGCTTTCGATCAAGGGGCTCGGTTTGCAGCCGAATCCGCCGCTTCCCGGCGGGATCATTGACCGTCCGCAGTTCACCCGCGAACTGGTTCGCCTGCAGTGGCGGCAATCCGATCCCGTGGACATCTACATCAGTATGCCGAAGGGCGTCAAGAACCCCCGCGTAGTGCTCTACCTCTATGGGTATCCGAGCGACGCGTCGCGCCTGACCGCCGACGAGTGGTGCGCTGGCGCCACCAAAGGCGGATTCGCAGCCGTCGGCTTTGTTTCCGCACTGACCGGTGAGCGCTTTCACGCACCCTGGCTCATGAAACAGTGGTTCGTCAGCGAACTGCCGGCGTCGCTGGCGATCACAACCCACGATGTACAAATGATCTTGAACTACCTCGAGACGCGAGGCGATCTGAACACGGATCGGGTAGCGATGTATGCCCAAGGATCGGGCGCCACCATCGGCATCCTGGCCGCTTCCGTCGATCCACGGATTCAGGTTCTGGATTTGCTCAATCCCTGGGGCGATTGGCCAGATTGGTTGAAACAGTCGGGATGGGTCCCAGACAGTGAGCGTCCGGACTACCTACGCCCGGAGTTCCTGGAGAAAGTTGCGGCCTTCGATCCGGTGCAAGTTCTGCCCAAGCTGACAACGCCGGTTGTGCGACTGCAGCAGGTCAAAGATGACCGCATTACGCCCACGGCGGCCAGGGAAAAAATCGCGGCCGCGCTTCCCCGCGGGGCGGCTTTCCTGCAAAGCGACAGCTGGCCGGAGTATATGAAAACCTTCAAGGAGCAGAACCTCTGGGGTTGGGTCAAGGAGAAATTGGCCGGACAGCCAGATCCAGCACCAACGCACTCGGGCGGCGGTTTGTGATTAACACGCCACTGTTGCGCGTGCCCGAGATGAATCGGGCGCCAAACCTCCGGTCGAACCTTAGCGGAGACAATCGACCGGCGCACGGTGGAGTGGAGTTTTTAGTTCAACCCAAGGGGACCAAGGGGTAAGTAACGATATGGCTACGTGCACTTTCTGTGGGAGCAAAGATGTCCGCCGATCCTCATCTTCCGCTCTAGACACACGCGCTATCCGCGTGATGCGGGCTCTGACTTTTCGGTGCCTATATCGTTGCCGCAGTTGCGACGCCCTCTTCGAGGCCATCGGATTTGTTTCGATCATGACGCGTGGGCAGCCGGGAAGCCAGTCAAGCAAACGGAATAACCACCAGACCCGCTCCGGTTCTGAGAGCGCTCAAGGGAAGACTGGAAGCTTACAGCCCCTCGTGCCACGACCTACCCCCCGTGCGGATGCCACTGAACCGAATCGCAGCATGTCAGCTTAGCCTTGGCTCGATTCGCGATCATGGCGGGCGCTTCCTGATTACCCGTGGAGGCCCATCCGATGAGAATTTACGTGTGCGGAACCACGGAGTAAAAACTTTTTTCACACCCGTGGAGAATGCATGTATCGAATCGTCCTTTTATAGGAGTCCCCAGAAGCTAAAAGTGCTCGAACCTGAGCGTTTGAGCGGCAGCGTGCGCAGGGAACTCGGGGCGCCACTGCACGACACTGGCCGAACTTGCTGTTCAAGACAGAAGGAAGGATTCCTATGAGGTTTGCGAAGTGTTTTCTGATGGTGGCGCTTCTTGTGGCGCCGTTTGCCCAGCAACTTAAAGCCCAAAATCTGCAAGCCAACATCGCCGGTTCCACTGCTTTCTGGCTCGAAGCGGGAGAGGCCGCCTACACGTTGGGTGGTAGCACCAGTACCTGCGCATGGACCACTTCGCTTGCGGTCGACGGTTCCAGTTTCGTGATCGATCAGCGGGTCCCGGCTCTTGCCGCCTACTTTCCGTTCAGCGTTGACTACGGCGCTTTATGGGTTACGTGGACGACAGGATCAACCGGCACATGCGCTGCCCCCAGTTCCGACTCCAACGTGTGGGCTTATATCAGCTTGGACTCGGTGCTCGGAGATCGCTGCTTCTTTGCGCAGCCGCAATGCACCCTGAATGTTGGCAGCTTTAATCAATCCACTGGCGTCGTCACTCCTCTGTCTCCGGGAACGGCCGGAGCGAACGCGCTTCCTGGAATTGTCGATACCCCCCTACCGGCGAGCGTTCTCAACGCGTTCAACGGTCAGACAATCAGCATGGCCGCCAGCGATATCCTTCCGGTAGATGCCAAATTCTCAAGCTACTCTGTTCTGTCTCAATGCGGACCCCTCGGAAGTGGCACGCAGTTCATAGGCCTTGGCTATGGACCCGGACCGTTTGCCCCCCAGCCGATCTATAGCTACTTCAGCGAGTACTACATCAACGTCAACGACTTCAATGTTTATGGCACCGATGGCGCGACTGGGCTGCCAGTCCCTGCCTATTCGATTACTCCGGTCGGCGCAATTCCCGTGATCGTAGCGGTGAACACATCGAATGCCAGTGGATTTGGATCTCCTCAGGTCGCGAATGTGAGCCGCTTCGATGTCGGGTTGCTTTTCACCGACCTCCTCCTGCGAACAGCAGATGCGATTCCGCAGCCGTTTGCCGGCTCGGGCGCAACCTACTACGGAGTCTCTGCCCTGGTTCCATCACCGCTTTCGGGTTCGTACAATATTTTCGA
>PLIO01000016.1:0-10180 GCA_003140075.1 Acidobacteriaceae bacterium
AAGTTGATGATGCCTGCGACTTGATCGGTAGCCTCCTTAGGTAGGCCGATGTAGGCCGCCGTGGTGATCGCGACAAAGCAGAACGGAATCGGAGCCATTTGAAGAATGCGCAACCATGAAGAAAACTCGAAACCCATACCCAGGGTCGTATGGTTGGAGGCGTAATAAAATGCGACGGCGAAGCCCGCGAAGCCACCGGCGATGAGATTACGCGCAGCGAATCTGCCGGTACCCCATCCCGCCAACGGCATGAGAACCAACAGCGCAATGCCGCCACCTGTGAGTGCCTCTCCCGCAACTGTCGCCGTATAGCCGAGCAGGGCCTGGGAGAACTGCGGCTGGAGTACGGTGGCGGCGTTGAGAATTCCGCCGGTTACCAGCATGAGCAGCGCGCAAATGGCGAAATTCTTGAACTTAAACAGGCGGACGTTGATGAGTGGGTCCTTGGCCTTCCACTCGCGCCAGATAAGTCCGATCATGCCGAAAACAAACATGCCGGCAAACGTCCGAATAAAGTTCGAGGCGAGCCAGCCGTCCTCTTCCCCCTTGTCGAGCATGATCTGCATGCCTCCCATGGCAACTGTGAGCAGGCCGAACCCGACATAGTCAAGATTTTTGAGATTGCCACGATCGGCTTTGATCCAGGGCGGATCTTCAACGAAGCGCATGACCAGGACGGAGGCAAGAATTCCTACCGGGATGTTGATGTAAAAAATCCATCTCCAGGAATAATTGTCCGTGATCCAGCCACCCAGCATTGGGCCAATGGATGGAGCAAGTACGGCAACCAAACCATAAAGTGCAAAGGCCTGCCCCCGCTTCTTCGCATCGAATGAATCCGCCATGATGGCTTGTGCCATTGGCTGAAGCCCGCCCCCTCCAGCCCCTTGAATCACGCGACTGATAAGCAGCATGGGAAGCGAGACGGCAAGGCCGCAAAGGAAACTGGCGATCGTGAACACGGCGATGCATAACAGAAAAAAACGCTTGCGGCCGATAACGCTGGATGCCCAGGCGCCCATGGGTAGAACGATGGCGTTGGATACCAGATAGCTGGTAAGCACCCAGGTTCCATCGTCGGTACTAACGCCCAGGTTGCCGGAGATGTGAGGCAGCGCGACGTTTGCTACGGAGGTATCTAGGACCTCCATAAAAGCCGCAAGCGCCACCGTTCCCGCAATCACCCACGGATTGACCCTCGGCTTCCATTGCCGCTCCGTGGCCGTGCCCACTATAGACCCATGCAGGCGTCTGTCACGGACTCACGAGGAAGATGATCGCGTACAGCACCGGAGGGGGGGTCGGGTTTGAAATCGATGACGAGCTTCATGGATGGCGGTAATGGCATTACTCGGACTGGGCGAACATTCGTCATTTATCGACGCAAGTATGCTGGGCGGAGCAGATGCCTGACTGAGCAAAACAGACCACTCTCGCCTGTTCAGGGACGCAAACGTGCTTTGCGCATGCGCAACGCCAGCAATGAGCCGCAGACAGCACTCGACGTTGGACGAAGGACCTGCGTGACATCTTCAATTTATTTGTTACGCTGGGAGGGCAGACTCTGAAGATGGGGCGAGGGAAAGCCAATTTCGTTGTAACGCGTAAACCGTTCACACCTTGACTTGCCTGGTGATAGGAGCCTCAACGAGCAGGGTTACGAGTAGAGCATCAAGAACAAGACAAGTCCTGTCGAGGCCAGATAAAAATCGCCTCATCTATTTCTGTTTAGAGAAGGCCCGTCTACATTCACTGGAGCGTTCGTAGATAGATGAAGGACAGCTTGCCAAATTCAGAATTTTACAGTGACAGAGAAGCGAGTAGTTCAAACGGTAAACTACGCTATCTTTTCATTGCACCTCTTCCGGTTGGGCGCCGCTTTGTCGCAGCTCGGAAGGGCGTTTTGGACTGCGCTGGTTTCTCGCCAAACTGAGCCCAACACTCAAGTCAAGAAGAAACAAGCCGGAGAGGGGCGGAAACGGAAAAACATGAAATTAGAAACTTTAAGCTGCTCCGGAACGGAATCTATATGAACCATGGTCTTGCAATCTTGAGCTGGTAAAACATTCGGAGGCCTTTGTGCGCTCCAGCCTCGGATCCTTGTCCGTTCCGATGTACTCATTCAAGAAATCCAAGACCTTCTTGACCTTTGGCGTCAGAGCATTCGGGCTGCAGTACAAAGCGACGAGGGGTGTAGGAGAAGGAGCCCAACCTGGTAGAACTTGGACGAGAACATCACACAACGCTGGAGCTTTCGCCATCCAGAACGGAAGGACCGCGATTCCGATACCTTCAATGGCTAATTGTCTAGAAACAACGGGATCACACGTTGTGACGTGAAAAACCACAGGAGGAATCATCGTAGTTTGATCGTTCGTCAGTTCCCATCTGCCGCTTCCCATGCAGCGATGATTCACTAATTCAAGCGGGCTTTTCGGATTCCCGCACTCGCGCAGATATTCTTCGCTTGCAAACAGCCCTCCCTTCGCGCTCGGGTAAGAGCGGATCATTTGTGAGGAGTCGTTAGGCGGCGAAGCCATAAAGATAATGTCGACGTCTAGACGCGGCAAGGGAACATGCGTCGGAACGTATTCCTGAAGATCGATCTTCAGGTTGGGGAATTCGCTAACCAGCTTTCCTATCACCGGTGTTAACAGATGCCGAATCATCGTTCCGGGACAAGCAATTCTGATTACCCCTGTGGGATTGAGACGATGCCTGTCCAGTTGTTCGTTACCGTCGTTGAGCGCCCGCAAAGCGTATCTGCAGGATCCAAGGTAATCCGTCCCAGCGTCGGTCAAGGCGAAGCCCTTGCAACTCCGATTGATCAGAAGCATTTGAAGACTTTGTTCAAGACGAGTGAGGGAGCGGCTGACAGTGGAAGTGGGAACTCCGAGTTCCTTCGCGGCACCACTCAAAGTGCCGGCCTCGGCAGCAGCAACGAACATCACAACGTCATTGGCGTACTTAAGCAATCAAATTTGCCTTTCCTGGAGTTGCGCCAAACGTACGAATCTGTAGGCATTTGCGATAGGCGCGAGACAAGTCTCTCCCTTCCGCTGTGTGCGGTACTGGACATTGCGGCACATTAGGATGAATAATCAACGCCAGAAGAGAGAAATGCATAGTTAATTCACTGGAAAAAGGAGTCTCTTAACAGTTAGAAGTTGCAAACCATTGCAGCGCAGGTACTTGCAGCTGCAGGAAATGGGACGTGGCGATGTTTTGGGAGAATGCAGCCCCCAGTTCGCCACGATAAACTTGGCAACTTGTTCGCAGAGGGTGCCAAACTCGGAGGGTTTTTAGATGAAGCTTGACGCACTCACCGAAGGACTCGGCGAGCTCACATATGCGCAGAAGCACGAACTCATTGGGCGCGTCGTTGCGTCGGCGCAGTTTCGCCGGGCGCCCCGGTTGAGAGAGTTCTTGTTGTTCGTTGGGCAGACTTCCCTGATCGAAGGCTCGCCGGAGGTCCATGAGCAGGATATTGGGGTAAACGTCTTTGGCCGTTCACCCGACTACGATCGAGGAGCCGACGGTATCGTTCGCGTAAACGCGACCGAGCTGCGCAAACGCATCGACCTCTACTTCGCAGACGAGGGGGTTGAGGAGTCCATCATTTTCCAAATACCGCGCGGCGGCTACACTCCTATTTTCACGCGTCGGATCGTGGACACAGCGGTGGAAGAGCAAGCCGTGGATATCGACCGGGAGCCCCAAACCCCGATGTCAGTAGCTCCTTCAAAATCCGGTCGCGGTTGGATGTGGCTCTCGGTGACGCTTTCTTGTTTGTGCCTGGTAATCACCGGAGCGCTTTACCGAGCTCGGACCTCGGCAGTGGAATCGGGCGACCGTCCGCTCGTGATGCAGTTTTGGCGTGGCTTTACGCACGACCGTGACCCTAACGCGCAGACGGATCTCGTTCTCCCCGACGAGAGCGTCAGTCTCATGGAGGACATGCTTCGACGTCCCGTCTCCCTGCCTGATTATATGGACAGCAGCTATAAAAACGAGGTCGACACTTCATTGGCCAGTCCTGATCGCAAGGCTGACGTCCGGGAGATCCTGCAGCACAATCTGGTGACATTTGGCAGCGTTATGGCTGCAAGACAGATGCTCATGCTGCCTGGCTTGGCTCAGCACTTTCATGTCACGATTCCAAGAAATTACCCACCCGATATGATGAAGCGGAATAATCTTGTCATCGTCGGCGGTAAGAAATCGAATCCTTGGGCGGGGTTCTTTGACGGTCAGCTCGACTTCACCTTGGAGTACGACACAAAGACATCTCAGAACTTCGTTTTCAATCATCATCCTCTGCCCGGCGAGCAGACGACCTTTCAACCATTTGTCGGCTCAAACCTGACTCACGGGATCGCCGTCCTCGCCTACATACGTAACCCGGGCAATACCGGAGACGTCTTGCTCCTGACGGGAAGTGATTCCGACGCAACTGCCGCAGCCGCCGACTTCATCACGTCGGAACCCTCTTTCCAAAAGCTGCTCAATCGGTTTGGTCGCTCGCAGTTGCCCCACTTCGAGGTGGTGCTCCGCATAAGCCGTCTCAGCGGCACATCATTCAACGCTGAGGTCGTGACCAGTCGTCTCCATGAATGAACGTGGAGATTCCAAGTTTGGCAGCATCAGCAATCCCAGTTTTGCATCAACTCCACCGGCCGAACCCCCGCAGACGATGCTGATCGAGTTGCTCCGACTCTAAACGGAATCTATATCAACCATGGTCTTGCAATCTTGAGCTGATAAAACATTCGGAGGCCTTTGTGCGGTCGAGCCTCGGATCCTTGTCCGTTCCGATGTAATCATTCAAGAAATCCAATACCTTCTTGACCTTCGGCGTCAAAGCATTTGGGCTACAGTACAAAGCCCAAAGGGGTATGGGAGAAGGGGACCAACTCGGCAAAACATGGACCAGAACTTTGCGTAACGCTGGGGCTTTCGCCATCCAGAGCGGAAGCACGACGATCCCCACACCATCAAGCGCTAATTGTCTAGAGACAACCGGATCTCCTGTTGTGACGTGAAATGCTATAGGAGGAACGGCCATGGTTTTTTTGTTTGTCAGTTCCCAACGGGAAATGCCTACACAGCGATGATTCAATAACTCAGCCGGAGTTTTCGGAAGCCCGTATTCACGCAGATATTCCTCACTGGCAAACAGCCCTCGGATGGAGCCCGGAAAAGAACGGATCATTCGAGAGGAGTCGTTAGGGGGCGACACCATAAAGATGATGTCAACGTCCACGCGCGGGAACGGGACATTCGCCGGAGAGTAATCCTGAAGATCGATCTTCAGGTTGGGAAACGTTTTGACCAGCTTTCCCATGAGCGGTGTCAAGAGGTGCCGAATCATTGTTCCGGGACATGCAATCCTGATTATCCCCGCAGGGTTACGGCGATGTCTGTCTAGTCGTTCGTTTCCGTCGCTGAGTGCCCGCAAAGCGTGTCTACACGACTGAAGGTAGTCAGTTCCGGCATCGGTTAAGACGAAGCCTTTGGAACTCCGATTGATCAGCAGCATCCCTAGACTTTTTTCAAGGCGAGTGAGGGAGCGGCTGACTGTAGAAGTGGGAACGCGCAGCTTTTTTGCGGCAGCACTCAAAGTGCCGGCCTCGGCGGCAGCAACGAACATTACAACGTCATTGGCGTCGTACTTAACCAGTCAGAAAAAGCCCTTTCCTCGAATTGGCCGCCAGTTTGTTGGGGCGCCTAGGGCACTAAACTCCCAAACCAAATCACGCGTCAACTCATTGCATGACAAAACCGTTTCAGCAGCGATAAAGGATAGCAGGCGGCACTGCAACGGCAAGAATTATAAACCGCATCATGACTCGATCGGCCGCCCTCGAACGTCAGGTTCACGGCATTCCTTTGATGACTTCGTCAAGCCAGGTGTAGAGAATACCTTCCTCAAGAGTTGGCGAAGATCCCGCAGAGCTTCGCCCATTTTGTGCGTGCGCAATCAGCGAGTATTGGCACATCATAAAGAGCGCGACCCAGAACGCGCTGACACGTGGACCGTTCATAGGCCACGTGCACGCGGTTGACATCGATTTCAGCCCCAAACCTACTAGGGCAAATGTATCTGCGGATTCGAATCGTGGGAATCTGTCGAGAGGCAAAGCGGTGTTGCGGCAGCGCAACAACGTTCAGCTACCATCAGCCATCTAACGAACATCGAAAAGGCGAAGCTGGATGGGAGCGATTGTGATCACGCATTACCCTCTAAACCTATTTGGACCGCATCGCGATGGCAGAAATGCGCTCGATGGTTGAATCAAACGAAAGGGACCGTAACCGGCGTTTCGGCGCGGGCCTATCAGCACATTGTCGGAGGTTGAGTTGCGGTCGAGAGTGTCTGCGTTCGTTCCCGAGTACAGTTTAGGTCCGGAGCATCCGTTCCCTGCGGCGGTCGAGGACGCACTGCCGCGGCGGCAGCATGCACCCGGGGTCTTTCGCGTTCTTCGGCAACGTGACGGATCGGCTCTGGAGCGTAGAGGACTTGGTCGCCCTCTGGGAAACCTATGAGCAACGGAGGCGGAAAGACAAGTAGCCTGGGCGATGATCTTATGATTAGGCTGCCGATCCTTAAAGACGAATTGGCTTTTCTAGAAAAGCACCTGCCGGAGTTGGAAGGGAGGACTGATTTAGGGCAGTTGGCGATCGAGTTCAAAAAGCGAATTGTCCAGATTCGCCAAGAGATTAGCGCCTTGGAGCGCGACCAAAATTTAAAGTAGCCCACTACTCGGCTGAGCCGAGGCCACTGTAATCCATGTTGCGCAGGTCGGTGAGCAGGTCCGGCCCGGTGAAGTTCCAGCCCAGCTGTTGGCGTGTCAGCGCGCTGGAGGCCGCAAGATCGATCTGGGCGAGGTTCGCCAACCAGCCAAAGTACTCCGGCGCCTGCTCCGCAGTGATCGACTCGACCGGCATCTTCTCTCTACCTAATGGAGAGTCTCCAAGTACGCTGTGAGTTCATCTATTTGCCGGTCATCCAACTGAAATGCGGGCATCGTTGTTACAGGTTTGATTGAACTGGGATACTGGATCCACCGGCAAACGCCGATGCTTCCTCTAAAGCGCAGCAGAATAAGGAACGCCGGGAGGCGGAGATTGCCAACACCGCCGGCATCCGTACGCTTGCCGCCATCGCCGAAGTCGTCCCGGTGCGGTTGATGAAACGCGATTTGCTTTTTGTTGCGGAACGGCAAATACAGTTTGCGGGAAACGATGCATTGCCGCTGGAAGAATTTTCATCTCACCCCTCTACGACAGGAATATTCAAGAAGAACGAGTGAGTTTGGTTTTCCTATATGAGCCGATTTGACCATACATCTTCGGAAACATTCTGTACGTTTATCAAACTGCTAAGGCTGCTTACGACAGCGAAAGAGAGAGATCATGGCGGAGCTACAAGCGACCCTGAATCCCCCAACCTTTGGTCGATATGCCGAGATCCCACCGGAACAGTTCAGCCCGCAACAGAAGGAAGCCTATGACTACATCGTGGAAGAGCGTGGCATGTGTCCGGGTCCTTATCGGATATGGCTTCAGAACCCGGAGCTCCTCAAAGCGCTGACGCCCATCGGCGTCTATTACCAGAAGAAACTGCGGATCTCCAGGCAGGAACATGAAATTGTCACGAACTGCATCAACGGCAAATGGGCGACAGCCGGCTATTCAAACCATGAGCATGAGGAGATTGCTGAGAAAGCGGGCTTGCCTGCCAAGAAAGTGCAGGCATTGATCGCGGGTCTGCCCACGAACTTCGAGGATCCGCGACAGCAGGTGATCTATGAGATCACCCAAACTCTCATTGCATCTCGGCGTGTCCCACAAGGGCTTTATCAGCGAGCCGTTGATTTGCTTGGGGACGCTGGGCTGACAGACGTGACGGTTCTTATCGGATACTTCACATCAGTTTCCATGACGCTGGCTGTTTATGACGTTCCCGCGGGAGCGTCCGACTACAGCCCCTACAAATGAAGTTCCGGAGCACATTGTGACGGAAGAGCTTCCTCCCGCGCGACTCCCGCTCGTCGACAATATTAGCGAGACTTTTGACAAGCTGCCGCCGATTAACCTGTTTCGGGCGGCAGCCAACGCCAAAACGCTGTACCCCGCGTTTATTCAGTACATGTACCTGCTGTTCAAGCCTTTGGAATTGGACCGTCGCATTGAGCGGCTGATTGTTCTGTACGTCGGCAAGCTCTCCGATTGCGTATACATCTGGCGACAGAATGTGGTGGTAGCAAAGAGCCTCGGCATAACCCAGGAAGAGATCGATACGTTGGAGAAGAATGACACGCAGGCGGACTGCTTTAGCGATGCGCAAAAGGCAGCCTTCCGATTTGCGGAAGAGGCTTTTCGGCTCATTGAGGTCAGCGATGAGGTTTACGCAGAGACAACGCGCTTCTTCGGCCCACAAGCCATTACCGAACTGCTCTACGTCGTCGGTACCTACATGCTGCTTGCGCGGGTCGCGCGCACGGGCCGAGTGCCACTAGATGAGAATCCTGCGGCCGCCACGAGCCTCAACTAAGTGCTCTGGCCGCCAGCCCAGAGATACTTTCTGACGACGGTCGTTCGAAAATTGGAGGATTAATGGAAGCAAAGAATCAGAAAGCAAAACTGACCACTGTCGCGGTCTTTCCGAAGGGATATTTTCTCGAGAACCTTGCGGTTCGTTCTGATAACTCCCTTCTCGTCACGGCGTTGAAGACTCGAGAGATGTGGTACGTCCCACCAGCAAAACCCGGAGGACAGGTTGAACCTATGCTCCTGTTTACCTTGGATTACCCTCCAATGAGTATGGTGGAGCCGGAACCGGATGTGTTCTACCTCTGCACTTCTGACGGATATGCGACGCACGCATCCGGTTTGCATCGGATCGATCTGCGTGGCTGGAAGCCTGGCCAGGCAATTTGCCCAGAGCTTGTCCTTACGTTTCCTGTTGCCGTTCGCGCCCTCAACGGAAGCTGTCTGATAGGTCCGAGGACGATTCTTGTGGCCGACTCTTTCGCGAGTCTGATATGGCGTGTTGATCTTTCTGACGACGGGCGCAGTGCGTCCTCGTCAATATGGCTGAAGCATTACAGCATGCTCTACCATCCGGGGGAGATGAAGCCCGAGCAGCCGGGAGTGAACGGACTCCGTTTCTCGAACAAAACGTCCTATGTTTATTACACCTCCACGGTACTCAAGCTCTTCATGCGGGTACGAGTGGACCGCGAAACTCTCGCGCCGCTCGGCATTCCTGAGTATCTGGGAGGAGACAAGATGATGGACGATTTTCTTCTCGACGAGGACGCAGGAGTCGCGTATGTGACCACTCACCGCGAGAACACAATCGATCGGATGTCTTTGGAACCAGATCGGAATGAAGAGAGGGAAAGCGTGGCGGGCAATCCCTTCGATGAAGAGCTCGTTGGGCCCTCCAGTGGGGCCTGGGGACGGGCACCGGGAGAGGCTGGTCGAGTGGCATTCTTTACAACTGATGGAGGAACAACGGCGCCACCTCCGGACGGCAAGGTTCGAGAGGCAAAGGTTTTGAGGGTCGAGTTTCCGGCACCTAGGAAGCTGGCTGCCTAGCAGAAAACAAACTAGAGGGGATTATGAAAGTTGCATTCAAAGATGAATCGTTTGCATTCGAGTTCGTTCGCAACCTGGGCTTCATGTACTACGGAGGCTCGGATTTGGGCGAGATGATAGCTACCGCAGGACGGATTACGGAAGGTGATTTCGAAAGCTGGTTCAGGGAGTGGGACAAAGTGGGGAGGCGTACGTTGTCTCGGGCCGATGCCAGTCTGGCCTCAGGTCATCGTGAAAGCGCACGCACATCGTACCTACGCGCATCCACCTACTTTCGGACGGCCGAATTTTATCTCCACGGAAATCCTGCAGACCCGCGCATTCTCTCAGAGTCTAGGGCATCGCAAAAGGCGTATGCCGAAGCAGCGAAGCTCGCGGGCCCAACCTGGGAGCCAGTGGAAATCCCCTACGAGGGCACGACGCTACCAGGATATTTCTACAAAGTGGACGATTCCGGCAAGCGGCGTCCCACACTGATCTTCCACGGTGGACTCGATTCGAGTCTCGAGGAGCTTTTCTATTTCGGCGCGGCCGGAGCAACTCGGCGGGGCTATAACTGTCTGACCTTCGACGG
>PLIO01000016.1:10191-15933 GCA_003140075.1 Acidobacteriaceae bacterium
AATCTGGCACTGATGGGCATGAGCTTGGGAGGCTATCTTGCTGCTCGCGCCGCGGCTTTCGAGCATAGATTTCGCGCAGCTGTCTTTTATGACGGTGCGTACGACCTCAACGAAGCCGCTCGGGGCTTGCTNNTGGTCCATGGAGCAGAGTGTCTGGTCGTTCGGGGCTTCGAATATCGCCGACTTCCTTAAGAAAATCGAGTTGTACACGATGGTTGGCATCGCTGGACAGATTCAGTGCCCTTGCCTGGTGATGGAGGCTGAAGCTGACATGTTTCTTTCCGGCCAGCCGCAAGAGATCTATGATGCGTTGAAAGCTCCGAAACAGCTCGTCAAATTCACCAGCGAAGATGGGGCCGAGAACCATTGCCAATCTGGTGCCTTAGCATACAAAGACGAGGTCGTCTTCAACTGGCTGGATGAAGCGCTGAAGGTGAACGGCGTCGATGCCGGCGCGGAGGCCCTCGTCTCCGAAGTCGCGTGACAATTTGGTCGTCATTTTGGTCACGTCTTTCAGGTTGATACCGATTCAACGCGCTTCGTAGCCCAGAGTGCACATGGTTCGGGGATACGCTACGTGCGGCCGGCTGCCGTCCGACATCCTTCGCTCTAATCGGAAATTCAAATTAAGACACCACCTTTGACCAGTTGGCTTCCCAGCGCTAATGCGACAGGATAGCGTTCTGCAAGACCTCATTGCGACTACTGATGAACTGACGGATCCCGGTTGCATACTACGTCCCCGGAGCCTTGCGCATGCGCAAATCAGGTTTGCGCCTATTGAACAGGCGAGTGAGCTGTTTTGCTCATCGTAACCCTGCTCTGTGGCGGACACTTACGTTCTTAGTTGAAGAGTGCACCGAGGTGTTCTATGAGCCGAGAGCTGTCGTCGCACTATCTACTCATTGCAATCGTTGCTACAGCCGTTGTCGCAAACTTGGCTCCCGCAATGGGAGTTGGTCAGTCGGCATCAATCGCGTCCGACAATAGACCACGCCCCGGCAACCCGGTAACCGGATGGAGCGGCAACTTCTCGTCAACTGACCCGTACTCCGCTGGTCCAGGCAGGGGTGCCTGGATTACTAAAGCAGGTCTCATCCACTCCCGCAGTGAGGTCGCCGTGGGCGAGGTAAACGGCAAGATGTACGTGCTCGGCGGCTATGCTGATGGAAACGTCGCCCAACCATTGAACGAGGAATATGACCCCGTCACCGACACCTGGCGCGAACGTGCGCCGTTGCCACGAGGTGGGAATCACATTGCGGCGGTGGGTATGGGAGGGAAGCTTTATGCCATCGGTGGCATGACGTTACAGAACGCAGACGCATTCGCGGACGTGTCTGCCTATGACCCAGCCACCGACAAGTGGTCTTCAATGGCACCTCTACCGCAGCCGCTCGGCTCNNTCCATTCCCCTTCCGTTTCCACGGGAGCACTTCAATCTCATTGCACTGGGTGGAAAGCTCTATGCGATCGGCGGTCGCATCGAAAACTATTCGCAGAACATGGAAACTATCTTTAGCCTCGACCTTCACGACAAGAATGCGAAGTGGCTCACGCTGCCGCTGATGCCGGTCCCACGTTCGGGCACACAGGCCGCTGTCCTCGATAACAAGATATTCCTTTTCGGCGGCGAAAAGTTCGGAGGCGTCTTCAATAACACTGAAATGTTCGATCCAGACACCAATCGATGGAGTGAAATGACGCCTATGCCGATCGGACGTCACGGCACTCAAGCGGTAGTGCTTGGGAACATGATTTACATTCCCGCTGGCGGCCCCCTCAATGGGGGTGAGGCGCAAACCAACGCAAATCAGGCTTTTATCTATCCGTAATGAATGGAGGACTATGACCGAGTTTTAGCGTGGATGTCGTTCCAACTAACGCGCAAAACTCTTGGGGTTGCGCCAGGTTGCCGTGTGCAGATGCTCAGTCGGCTTGGACCGCAGCTCAGAGCCCACCCTACTCCTCGGTGCCTGTGGAAACAAGGATCCTAAATATATGAGATACCTCAGTTGTTACTTATGGACAAGATTGTTCCTGATCGCGTTTACGGCCTGCATTACTAGCAGTCCAAGTGCCACTGCACAGTTGCCTCCGGCGCGAGCAACGGTCGTCGGCGATCTGGAACTTGTGGCCTCTCTCGCGGGCGATCAACCCGCCGGCGTTGCAATCAGCGCCTCGGGGCGCTTGTTCGTCACCTACCCTCGACATGATGGCGACGTTGCATTTACGGTCGGAGAGATCAAGGGTAGTCATGCCGTTGCCTATCCCACGACAGAGCTGAACCGTGCGACAGTTGACCACGCCAAGGACACCTTGTTTTCCGTCCAAACGCTTCAGGTGGATGCATCCGAGCACCTATGGCTGTTAGACACGGGCACACTCCAATTCGGTCAACCTCCCGTGAAGGGAGCCCCAAAACTGGTAGAGATAGATCTGGCCTCAAATCAAGTGATCCGCACCGTCCTGCTTCCTGAAGAGGCCCTTGTTCCCAACAGCGCATTGAAGGACTTCCGGTTCGACTTCCATCACGGTCAAGGTGGCGTGGTCTTCATAACGGATAGTGCTCCGGGTGCCGAGGCAATGATTGTTTTGGACCTTCAATCTGGGCATGGAATGCGACGCCTGATAGGGAGTCCGGCCATAAGCGCGCGTGGCGGTGTCACCCAGATAGTCGGGTCTCAGCCCCTTTTGGACTGGCCGATTGGGCCAAAGAAGCAAGGATCACCCAAGCCATGGCTCGTAGGCTTGAATGCTCTTGAACTTAGCGCGGACAAGAAGACCCTTTATTTTTCTGCATTTACTGGCCATCGCCTCTACGCCGTAGATGCTGGCAACCTGGCAGACCCTTGGTTCGACAATGCCAAGCTCATCGGCACAATCAAAGAGTTGGGTCCGATCGGAATGGCAGGCCATTTCTCGTTAGATACAAACGGACGGCTTTACTTCATGGACATGGAGCAGAATGCCATCTACCGGCGTACATCTGACGGTCGCGTGACTGCCATTGTTGTCGATCCTCGACTCATTTGGCCCGACACAATGGTGCTTGGCAACGACGAGTACCTCTACGTGACGACATCGCAGCAAGACCTGAGAGCTGAGTTCCACGATGGCGATGAGCTCCGCCAACAACCGTATGGGTTGTACCGGGTATACGTCGGCTCAATGCCGATACGGGCTATAGAACGTTAGCGCGTTTTAGCTGTCGAGAGAACTGGAGCGATTATGTCTCAAGGAATACCGGGCGCACGCAACGTGGATCATATCGGCGTATCCGTGCCGAACCTCGATCAGGCCACCTCATTCTTTCGAAATGTACTGGGCGCGGAGTTTCTGTTTCGCTTCGACGAAGGTCCTGGCACTGAGAACCCCGCCGACCTGGAAGGAACTCTTGGCGTTGACCCCACAAGCAAGCTGCGCATAGCCATGATGCGTCTTGGTCCCAGTGTGAACCTAGAGCTTATGGAGTATAGAACTCCTGGCCAGAACTGCTCCGTCCCTAAGAACAGCGATGTCGATGTACCGCACATCGCGTTCTGGGTAGAGGACATGGAGATCGCTGCAAGATATTTGACCGAACATGGATGCCCTTTGCTGGCCGGACCATTCCAGAGTGAACAAGGCCCGAAGACAGGGCAACAGATTCGTTACTTCACCGCGCCTTGGGGAATGGCGCTGGAGATTCTGCATCGTCCGGATCATATGCCGTACGAGAAGGAAACTCGGTCACGGCTATTCGGCCCATTGCCGAGTTGGCAGCAAGGGATGACACTGCCAGTCACGTATGGGCCGGACAACCTTAGCCGCCTAATCCAAAGCTGACACTTACCACAAGGGAGACTCAATCATGTTCAAACGCCTCTTCACCATCAATCCTCCTGCAATGAGACACAGGGGAGCTGCGATTTTAGCGGGCGCCTTGGGGGGCCTTTTTAGCACCTGGTTCAAGTTCGGTTGGGATGTTTTCTGGCCGCCACGTACCGCTGGCCGGATCCCCGAACCGGAGGTGTTGGTTAGCATGTTCACCCACCACCCGACCTCGCTTAACACTTCGCACCTTATCTCCTTCGCCTTCTGCATCGTCTTCGGGATGGCCTACGGCATCCTGGTGGAATACCTCCCCATTGTTTCGCTTGGCACCGGTCTTGCTTTTGGCTTCGCGATCTGGGCAGGCGCTCACGAGGTCATCATGCCGTGGCTCGGCTTGACGCCACCCACATGGGACCTGCCGGCCAATGAACAATTCGCCGAGATGTTCGGCCATGCCTTCTGGGGTCTGATTATCGGTGTCTTTTACGAAAACTTTCGACGGCGCTGGGCTAGGCCGATTATGGCGGCTTCAGACAGTTCGGCCAAGCCGCTACCGTCAGCAGCAGAAAACTGGGCCACCCCGTTAACGGCGACACCGGAGAGTGTCAGAAGTTGAGGTGGTCACGTTGAATAACTTTGTGATCGTCCCCTGATGCTCTTCATCGGACTTGGATCAACCACGCAGACACAGCCTCTGCCACCGGCACCGGCACCGAGCACACCGGGGCTTGCACTGACTACTGCAGCCTTTCAAGATGGGGGGATCGTCCCCAACAAGTACACAAGAGCCGCTGAGGGCGATGCTGTCTCTCCGAAATTGACGTGGACCAATGTTCCAGGAATGGCGGCGAATGTAGCCGGTCCTTACCATCACTACACCTTTGAACTGTTTGCTCTCGATACAAAGCTGAAGTTAGGACCGGACGCGACGCAAGCGGACTTGCTGAAAGGGATGAATGGTTACGCGAAGAATTGACGTTCACACTCACCTGGTGCCTCCTTTCTGGGAGGCCGAGTTGAAGACACATGGAGGGGATCCATCAGGCTGGGGTTCGCCGGCTTGGTCCCCGGAATCCGCATTGCGTTTCATGGATGAGGAGGAGATCGCTCTCTCTGTTCTCTCGCTCACGGCACCGGGGGTGGACGGTTGGAAGGGCGATGACCGTTTGGATATCACCCGTCGCGTCAACGACTACGGGGCAGCGTTGGTCCAGAGGTATCCTCATCGTTACGGTTATTTTGCGACGTTGGCACTGCCGGATGTCGATGCGGCGTTAGGCGAAATCGCTCGCACCTACGACGAACTCCATGTGGATGGCGTCGTGTTGCACAGCAACTTCGGCGGCATCTATCTTGGCGATCCGCGTTTCGATCAAGTATGGGAAGAACTGGAAAATCGATCGGCGACGGTCTTTATTCATCCCACTACGCCTCCTATGCCCATTGTGCCTGGTGTTCCAGGGCCGCTCTCCGACTATCCCGCGGAAACGACACGTTGCGCCCTCGACCTTGTACTCAAGGGCCACCGGAAGCGTTTTGCTTCCACAAGTGTCATCTTGTCCCACGGCGGCGGATTTCTTCCTTACGTATCAAGCCGATTTGCTGAGTTGAGTGCCTCGCTCGCCAATGATCGCTCTGCGGAACAACTAAAAGCCGAAATGCAGAGCTTTTACTTTGACACTGCCCTTGTCGCACCAAGCGGGCTCCCAAGTTTGCTCGCATTTGCGCCTCTCGATCACATCGTATTCGGAACGGACTTTCCATATGCGTCGGAGAAAGTGTCGAAAACCTTCACGGACAATCTCGACCGGGCGTCAGGGCTTACCGCTGAGCAACTGGAAACAATCAACTCCGGAGCGACTCGGCTTTTTGCTCGCCTGCAACGCATCTAGAGCGACGAAGGACTGAGGCAGATTCTCGTCGCGC
>PLIO01000169.1 GCA_003140075.1 Acidobacteriaceae bacterium
GCGTCCTGCACGGTGCGGATCTTTTCCGCGTCCTCGTCGGGAATCTCGATGTCGAAGCCTTCTTCGAAAGCCATCACCAGTTCCACCGTGTCCAGTGAATCCGCGCCCAGATCGTCCACGAACGACGCGCTGGATGTGACCTCGCCCTCATCCACGCCCAACTGCTCTACGATAATCTGCTTAACTTTCTCGTCAACGGCTGCCATGTTTCTCCTCGCTTAAAGTCGATTAGATTTGAAATTCGATGTCTGGACTCAAATCGCCGAATGCAAGATCCCTTGCTCCTCAGATGCCACAGCAACGGAAAAAGGCGAACGTGTAGTGTAATGGTCCGGGTAAACGGCTGTAAAGGAAGCGCAGGCTTTGTCAGGCCGACGCTGTGGTATACCATCAGCATCCTAAACGTGGCCACTCTTACTGGTCAAACCACATGCGTGCTGTCGTAGAGCGGGTGAGCCGCGCTCAAGTTACGGTGAACGGTGAAATCGCGGGCCAGATCGGCCTGGGGCTGCTGGTTTTGCTGGGCGTCGGTCGCGACGATACCGAGGCTGACGCGATATACCTGGCGGAGAAAATCGCTGGCCTGCGCGTGTTTGAAGACGACGAAGGAAAAATGAATCGCAGCGTGCAAGACGTTGGCGGCAGCGTGCTGGCGGTTTCGCAGTTCACGCTCTATGGCGACGTGAGGCGAGGCAAGCGTCCGTCCTTCGACGCCGCCGCGCCTCCAGAAAAAGCGCGCCGGCTCTATGAGTTCTTTGTGGAGAAAATCCGGGCAGCGGGCCTTCGCTGCGAGACCGGGCGCTTTCAGGAAACGATGCGCGTGGAATTGGTAAACGAGGGCCCGGTAACGATTCTTCTGGATTCAAAGAAGGAGTTCTAGGCCGCCTGGCGCTTCCCTACGTCGCACTCGTTTCCAGCAGCGGATCGGCGAGTTCCGCGGCAAAATCGGCCAACTCCAACTGAAGATTGCCGGGATTCGTGGAGTAGGCAAGTCCAGTATCCAGGTCGAGGACGCCTTCGCGGATCAGCCGCTCGATCTCGCCATCGAAGTGTTGCATGCCGTCCTGGCTGCCGACGCGCATGGCATCCAGCAAGGTCTTGCCATCGCCTTCGCCTTTTTCGACGTACTCGCGAGTGCGCAGAGTGGACTTTAATATTTCAATGGCAGCCACGCGCCCGGTGCCATCCTTGCGGGGGATGAGCCTTTGCGAAATGATATAGCGAAAGCTTTTGGACAGGCGGTTTCGCAGGGTGTGCTGTTCCGCCATGGGGAACACTCCCACGATTCTTTCCACCGTCTTCGAGGCGTCGATGGTGTGCAGTGTGGACATGACCAGGTGACCCGTTTCTGCGGCTTCCATGGCGATTTCGATGGTTTCGCGGTCGCGCATCTCGCCCACAAGAATCACTTTTGGAGCCTGGCGGAGGGCCGCTCTTAGGGCGAGGGCAAAGCTGGGAGTATCGCTGTGCAGTTCCCGTTGATGGACAATGCAGTTTTTGTGGGGGTGCAGGAACTCGATGGGATCCTCGATGGTCAGCACGTGATAGAACTGCTCTTTATTAATTTTGTCGATGATCGCGGCCAGGGTGGAAGATTTGCCGGAGCCGGTTGGGCCGGTGACCAACACGATTCCATTGCGCAGGTTTACAATCTTCGCCAACTCGGCTGGCAGGTTCAGAGACTCGAAGTCCGGAACTTTGCCCGGAATGACTCGCATCACGATGGCGCAGGTACCGCGCTGCATGAAGATGTTGACCCGAAACCGGTTGGAACCGGGCAAGCTATAAGACACATCGCACGACCCAAGCTTCCTCAAGTTATCGGTCGCATCTACGTTATCGCCGATGAGGTCGGCCGCAATGCGCCGAGTATCCTCGGGCATGAGGACGCGTGTTGTTCCGGCGGGGGTGAGTTTTCCATTAATTTCGACGAGCGGGGGCTTGCCGGGCGAAAAAAAGAGATCGCTAATTTTTGGCGATACTCGCAGCATTGCCGCCAGCAGTGCAGGAGTCGATATGGACGCAGCAGCAGGAGCTGCGGCGGCAGCGCCACTGGACGCGGAAGAAATTATATTCGGTACAGGATTCGTAGCAGACGACATAAGGTGGTCGGCCCTTCGCTATTTTTCTGCGTGTTCTTGGCACCACCACAAGACCGGCAAGAGAGTACAGGAGACTGAGGATAATCTTAAGTTGAATACTATCGTCCCCGCCGCTGGGCAACTGTGCAAAAGAGCTCGCTTCTTCGATTTGTTTGATGAGAAAACTTACACGCCTGCGTCGAAAGTGAAACGTTCCCAGCCGAGATGACATCTGTTTATGACACGCGTCCAACTTCCGTATCATCCGACATGAAAATACTGATCCACATCAGTGAGCCGCGAGGATTGTGTCCGTAACGCGGGCGGCTTCTGCGGCTTCCTTCACATCGTGCGTTCGTAGAATGTGCGCGCCTTTGAGAATCAAAATGGTATGTGCGGCAAGATTTCCGTAGAGGCGGTCTGGCATGGGGGCGTCTTTTCCCTCTTTTGCGAGCATACGGCCGATAAATGATTTTCGCGACGTCCCCGCCAGCAGAGGGAAGCCCAGCGACTGTAGCTCCTGAAAGCGAGCCAGCAGCGGATAGTTCTGCTCGAAGTTTTTTCCGAAGCCGAAGCCGGGATCGACCGCGATCCTCTCGCGGCGCACGCCGGCCAACACCGCCGCTTCCACCCATTCTCTGAGCTCGCGCTTGACCAGCAGAACAATGTCGCCGGGCGGCGGCAAAGTGCTCCACTCTTCGGGACGGCCGCGCATGTGCATCAGCACGGCCCCACATTTCATCTCCGAAATCGTCTTCGCCATCTGCCGATCCCAGCGAAAGCCGCTGACATCGTTTACGATTTCAGCTCCTGCGGCTACTGCCGCCCGCGCTACGCTAGCCTTGTAGGTATCGATCGAGATCACCGCATCCGGTCGCTGTGTCTTGAGCGCCGTGATCACGGGCAACACCCGCCGCAGCTCCTCTTCCGCGCTGACTGCGCCTTTCGCGGCGCGCAAGCTGCCTTGTGGCTGGGCAGATTCGGTATTGACGCTAGCGCCGGGGCGAGTGGACTCTCCGCCAACGTCAATGATGTCGGCGCCTTCGTCCAGCAATTGAACCGCGTGAGCGACGGCTTGGCCGGAATCGACATAGAGGCCGCCGTCAGAAAAAGAGTCCGGCGTCACGTTGACGATGCCCATGATCAACGTGCGCTTGCCCAGTTCCAACGTGCGCGCGCCCAGGCTCCACTGAAAGACAGCCCTCATGGGGCAGATTCTAAATGTAAAGATGGAGAACAAGAAGTGAGTCGATCCAGATCTAAGGAGTGGATGCGCAGCGAATGTGCCTACCGGCGCCGCACTGCTGCTTCCCGCGCGCGCATGGCCCGGAGCGCACCGGGACCTGTGCCGGTGGGTGGTTTGCGCATTCCGTCGAGCAAGTCTTTGAGCACGACGGCGTTGTTGCGCTTCTCGTTCTTCGAGGCAAATAACAGCGTGACGCGTTTTCTCTCGTGGGCCAGGGCGTAAAGCTTCTGCAAATCTTTTTCCGCTTCGGGGCGGGCCAGCTCTTTCAGGTAACGCTTGCGAAAAATTATCCATTGTTCCGGCTGCGCGTGATACCACTTGCGCAGTTCGTTGGAGGGAGCGAGATCGCGCAGCCACTCGTGCAGGGCGATCTCAGACTTTCGCAGACCGCGCGGCCACAGGCGATCGACGAGAACACGCGCTCCATCGGAGCGCGATATCGATTCGTAAACCCGCTTCACGGCAACTGGCATGGCTTTTGCTCTATGATTGTACGTCGGTCGGAGCGCTGCCGCTGTGGGAAACTGCGGACTAAATCAAGCGGATCGAACGATCGAGATTACGATGCGAGGAATCGAACGACAACATGACTGGCGACTTATGATGGGCCAACGCCATTGGGTCGTGATAGTTCTGGCAGCCTGCGTTGCACTTGCGGCCCTCCCGGGGTGTGACGTGGAGCGCCGAAAATCGGATGCCGAACTCGGCCTCACTGCGCAGCAGTCCGCCGGCCGCAAAATTTACGACAACTACTGCGACCGCTGCCACCGTCCCGATTCCACCAAGGGGAAAAAGGGTCCAGGGTTGAAAGGCGTGTTCCAGCATCAATATCTTCCGCAAACCGGACTGCCTGCAAACGACGACCGCGTCACCGACATTGTTCGCAACGGCCGTCCCGATATGCCGGGCTACAGCCAGGTGCTAAACGCGCAAGATCTGCAGGATTTGCTGGCCTATATGCACACGCTGTAGAGCGTCGACCGGTTCAATCAGCAGTGCGCGGTCATTACTCTTCGTGGGATAATCTCGGGGTGAAAACCGCAGCATTGTCGGAGCTCCTTCGCAAACTTCCCTCCGTCGATGACGTGATGCGTGCCCCGGCGGTTCGCTCCCTGACCGAAAGTTACGGGCATGATTCCGTTGTGGACGCGGCGCGCGTCGTGTTGTCTCGTCTGCGGGAAGAAATCAGCTCGGGGTTGCTGGACGGGAACGCCCTGCAGCTTGCGCTCTCAGGCCTGTCGGGCGCGGTAGAGAATCAACTTCGCCGTACGCTGAGTTACTCCTTGCGGCCGGTGATTAACGCCACCGGTGTGATCCTGCATACGAACCTCGGCCGCGCTCCGCTGAGCGATGCGGTGATCGACCACATTCGCGAGACGGCCACGAGTTATTCCAATCTGGAATTTGACCTGGCCACCGGCGATCGCGGTAAGCGGGATGTGCATGTGGACCGGCTGTTTCGCAGGCTGCTGAGTTACGAGATGCCTGCGGTATCGGCGAGTGCCGCCGGGCTTCGCCCTGGCGGGACAGCCGAGGCGGCTCTCTCCACACGAACCGAGATGGCGTATGCAGAGGCCACACGAGCTGGAATCGCGACCATCGTGGTCAACAACAATGCGGCTGCGGTGCTGCTGGCGCTGAATACGCTGGCGGAGGGCGGAGAAGTCATCGTCTCGCGCGGCGAGCTGGTGGAGATCGGCGGCTCGTTCCGCATCCCCGACGTGATGGCCAAGTCGGGCGCGATCCTGCGCGAAGTCGGCACGACCAACCGCACCCGCGCCGCAGACTACGAGGCCGCCATTACCGAGCGGACGCGCTTGCTGCTGCGCGTGCATCGATCGAACTTTGAGATTAAAGGCTTCACCGAGCAGCCCACCACGGCCGAACTGGTTGCGCTGGCGCGCCAGCGCTACATTCCGCTGATGGAAGATCTGGGCAGCGGCGCGCTTTTCGACCTGCGGTCGATAGGAATCGGCGGCGAGCCGGGCGTGCTGGACAGCCTGCGTAGTGGCGTCAACGTCGTCACTTATAGTGGCGACAAGCTGCTCGGCGGTCCGCAGGCGGGATTGATCAGCGGCAGTTCAGAGTTGATCGCTCGCATGCGGTCCAATTCGCTGTTCCGGGCGCTACGCGTGGACAAGCTGGTCTATGCCGCACTGGAAGCGACCCTTCTCGCCTACGTACAGCACGATCACGATGCAATTCCCACGCTGCGCATGATGCGGCTCACGAAAGAAGAGATCGGCAAGCGGGCCGAGGCCTTGGCGTCGAAAGTTAATGCGCGGCAATTGAAGATCGAAATCATAGATGGTGAATCGCTCCTCGGCGGCGGCGCCGCGCCGTCTTCAGTTCTCCCCACGCGAGTGCTGGCGCTGAGTTGTGGAGGACTGAGCGCGGACGAACTGGCCGCGCGGCTGCGCGGTTCGGAGCCTCCGATCATTGCGCGGGTCGAAGAAGGTCGCGTGTTACTGGATTTGCGAACGGTGTTTCCGGAACAGAATGCGGCGGTGGTGGCGGCGCTCAATCGCATCACCTCATGACCCTCTCTCATCATGCTGATCATCTTTGGCGGACTGCCGGGAGTGGGAAAGACAACGATTGCCAGAGAGCTGGCTCGTCAGCTCGGCGCGGTATATTTGCGCATCGACTCCATCGAGCAAGCCATCCGTGATTGCGACAAGATGAACGGGCCACTTGATGAATCTGGGTATTGCCTGGCCTACGCGGTCGCCAAAGACAATCTTCTCCTCGGTCGAACTGTGGTTGCAGATTCCGTCAATCCACTTCGAGTGACTCGCGACGCTTGGGCTGGGGTCGCGAGTCTGGCCGGAGTGGGTAAGTTTGAAGTCGAAATTACGTGTTCTAGTCCGCAGCTGCATCGTCAACGCCTGGAAGCACGTCCAGCCGACATTGTCGGACTGCGCGTAACGTGGGAAGAAGTTCTCTCCCGCGAGTATGAGCCTTGGAACCGCGAGCATATCGTAATCGACACGGCTGCCACGAGCGTTGCGGAGGCCGTCGCGGACTTGCGAAAAGCATTTGTGGAGCGAGCAACGTGAAAATATGATTATCGGCACTGGCATCGACATCGCCGAAGTTCCCCGCATCCGGCAATCGATCGAACGCTTTGGCGACCGTTTTCTGCAGCGCATCTATACGGCGGGCGAAATCCGCTACTGCGACTCCACGGCAAATCGTGTGGAGCGCTACGCCGCACGCTTTGCCGCCAAGGAAGCGGCCATGAAGGCTCTGGGCACCGGCTGGAGCCACGGTGTGCGCTGGCGGGACTGCGAGGTGGTGCGCCTGCCGGGCGGGCGTCCGAGTATTACGTTTCACGGCAAAGCCGGCGAGATTGCCGCCAGACTGGGCGTGAAGCATGCCGCACTGTCCCTTTCGCACACCGCGGAGCAGGCCATCGCCCAGGTCATTCTCGAGAACTAAGACGTTTTTTCGAGAAACGTTCGCAAGCGCGCGTGTTATCCCGAGCGCAGCGAGGGACCTTGGTTTCCGCCTGCGTCGCCATGTCGTTCCTGCCGGCAGACACTAAGATCCCTCGCCGCGCGCGGGATGACAAGTTCATTGGAGCGCACCTCCCTACCACTCCTTCTGCTAGACTGGCGCATTCAATCCATCATGTCTGCGACCATTCAGGCTGCCGCGCCAGTTTCTTCGTCCACAGAAATTCCCGACCGCACGCTTCTCGTGGGTTTGGGGCTCACCAGTTTCGCCGCGCTATTGCTGGAGCTGGCGCTCACTCGATTGTTCTCCGTGGTGCTCTTCTATCATTTCGCGTTTCTTGCGATTTCGATTGCGCTGCTTGGACTCGGCGCCGGCGGAGTGTTTGCCTACCTGCTGAAGGAGCGTCTCGCCCGCACCGCTACCCGCACGCTGGCGGCGCGCCTGTGCATCGACAATTCAATCCTCGTGCTGATCGTGGTGGAGGTGGTTCTGCACGTCCCGGTGGCGCTGATGGTCTCGGGAAGGAATTTCCTGCACCTAACCGCCTTGTATGTCGTGTCCGCGCTGCCTTTTTTCCTGACTGGGCTGCTGTTTTCGGTGGTCTTTGCGCGCGAGACCTGGCGTGTCTCCCGGCTCTACGCGGCCGATCTCAGCGGTGGAGCGTTGGCGTGCCTGGCGGTGGTTCCCCTGCTCAACTGGATCGGAGGACCGAACACAATTCTGGCGGCCGCCGTGGTGATGGCTGTTGCCGCTGTCGTTTGGGCGTCTTCCTTGACTCAGCGGAAAATCGCGGGATACTTGGTAGCTTTTTTCGTCGTACTCATCGCCGCAAATCACTCCAACCAGTTGATCGATGTGGTCTACGCCAAGGGCGTGTTCCGCAACCCGGCCTGGGTGGAGTTCGCGCGTTGGAACGCTTTGTCGCGCGTCGAAGTGGACCACCAGGGTCAAGCCAAGGCCATCGTCATCGATGCCGACGCTTCCACCGCCATTATGAGTTGCGACCTGGCGCACTGGCGTGGTTCTGGGTGGGAAAAAGCCCTCATGTCGGGTCCACCCGCGTTGGCCAACGTTCTGCGTCCGCGCGGGGAGTACGCCATCATCGGGCCGGGCGGCGGCGTAGATGTGCTGCGCGCCGTGGCCAACGGCAGCCCCAGCGTAACCGGCATTGAAATCAACCCCATCATTGCCGATACGATCATGCGCGGGCGTTACGCCGACTACAGTCAGCATCTCTATGAGCGTCCTGAGGTGCATATTCACGTAACCGACGGCCGGTCCTACCTACGCTCCACCCCGCAACAGTTCGACGTGGTGCAAATGACGCTGGTCGATACCTGGGCCTCGACCGCGGCCGGAGCTTTCGCCCTGAGTGAAAACAACCTCTACACGGTGGAAGCCTTCCGGGAATATTTTGAGCATCTCAAACCGGAGGGCATGGTTGCCATTACGCGCTGGGAGTTCGAGCGGCCGCGGGAGGCTCTGCGCGTGGTTTCAGTGGCCATGCAGGCGCTGCACAGTCTTGGCGTCGCCGATCCGGCGCGCAACTTTATCGTGGCTTCGCAAGGGGCGCTCGATGAAGACGGGATTCCAGTGGTGGTGCTGGCCAAGAAAACCGCTTTCACCGCAGCAGAAGAGTCCGCCGTGCAGGATCATTTCGCGCGATATGACGAACTCGATCCGCTTTATCTGCCTTCGCAGCCGGGACACAATCCGTTTTCCGCTCTGATCGCAAGCAACGATCCTTACCGGTTCGCACAGAGTTATGCCTACAATGTGGCGCCGGTCACCGACAATGCGCCGTTTTTCTTCTTCACACTCAAAGCCAGGCAAATTCTCGGAGAAGAAGGTCTGCAAGGCGCAATCGACTGGAAGGTCAACCTGGGGGTGCTGGTTCTTCTCCTGGTGCTGGTCATTTCTCTGGTCGCCGTAGTGGGCTTCCTGATTCTGCCGCTTGCGCTGCACGGAGTCCGGCAATCGCCGCTTCCTCTGCTCTATTTCGTGGCCGTCGGTCTGGGTTACATACTTGTGGAGATTGCGTTCATCCAGCGCTTCGTACTCTTTCTGGGACACCCCACCTATGCGCTGACCGTGGTCATCTTCTTGCTGATGTTGTCGAGCGGAGCGGGAAGCCTGTTTTCGCGCCGATGGCTCCATCGTACTCAAATGGCTTGGATGCCGCTGGTGCTGGTGATCGTCGCGTTGATTGCCAACATATTTCTTTTGCCGCGTGCGCTGCCTGCCTGGGTGGGGCTGGCATTTGGCGTTCGGCTGGTGGTTAGCGGCGTGCTGCTGATACCTCTCGGCTTCGTGATGGGAATGCCATTCCCGACCGGCTTACGAGCACTGGCTGCTGGCTCCGGCATCGAAGTTCCCAGCGGAGCCACTGCCGCCGACAATGCCGTGGAGTGGGCCTGGGCAATGAACGCCGCCGCCAGCGTGCTCGGTTCCGTGCTGGCCATGGTGATCGCAATCCAGTTTGGCCTGACTGTGACCCTGGCCTGTGGAGTTGCCGCCTACCTGCTCGCGCTCTTGCTGCTGCCAGCCCTTCGCCCGCAGCAGGCCTGAGCTGCATTTTTGTTATGATGCTGGAACGGGGCGGCGATGTGGTGCTGTTCCGTGCATTGCCGAAGAAAACGCAGATTGCGGTCTGAGGAAATCATTTGCCGAGCCAGAAGCAGCTCAAATGGTCGCAACTTCGCGTAGGCCTCACGGTGATCATCGCCAGCCTGGTGTTGGGGGTGCTCCTATTTCTCATGTCCGGCACCAGTGGTCTCCTCTCCCACCGGATCACCCTGGTGTCATTCTTTGACAATGCCGAGGGTTTGCGCGTGGGCGCCCCGGTGCGGCTCAGCGGTGTCGATATCGGCAACGTTTCAGCGATTCGCATTGTTCCAGATAAAGACAAGCAGCTGACTCCCGTCGAAGTGATCATGAAGGTGAGCACCAAGTACAGCTTCAACCTGCGCCGCGATTCCGTCACGTCTCTCGACACCGCCGGCGTGCTGGGCGAAACCTACATGGATATCGACAGCGTGCAGGCCATCGGACCGCCGGCGCAGAACGGCGATACACTCCCGACGCAGGTCCATCCCGACTTCAACGAAGTGGTGCGCTCCAGCCAGAGCACGCTGCAGAACATGGACGCGCTGCTCAAGCGCGCCGACCGCATCCTGGCCTTTGCGGAAAGCGGCAAAGGCTCACTCGGCAAGTTGATTTACGATCCCACTCTCTACAATCGCTTCTCGGCTACGGTGGCGGATTTCCAGGGAATTGTCGATCAGATCGCCCAGGGAAAAGGCAGCCTGGGCCAGTTAGTCAATAGCAACGACGCCTACAACAAGTTCGTCGCCACTCTCGACAAGATGAATGGCGTCATTGACGACATGCAGCAGGGCAAAGGGACAGCGGGGAAATTCCTGAAGGATCCGTCTCTCTATAACAATGCCAACGACACGATCGTGAATTTGAAAAAGGTGAGCGAGGACCTCAATGCGGGCAAGGGGACCGCGGGCCGGTTGCTCAAGGACGAGGAACTGGCGAAGAAGATCGACACCACGGTGACCAAGCTATCCGCACTGACCAGCGAACTCGAGGCAGGCCAGGGAACGGTGGGAAAGCTGCTTAAAGACGAGTCACTCTACAACAACGCCAACCAGATGCTGACGGAAAGCCGGGATCTGCTGAAAGCGTTCCGCGAGAATCCCAAGAAGTATCTCAGCATCAAGCTGCACATCTTCTAGCGGATTGAGCGATTGGGAAATTTAGTAATTGAGTAATTGGAAAACTTCCGCGCAGATTTTTTTAATTACTCAATTGCTAAATTTCCCAACTACTAAATTCCTTTCTATCGCGAGCATGCTTCAGATCTCCGCCTCGCCTTCCAGATAGAAGACGCAGCTGCCTTCCAGCTCGATGCGATCGCCCGCTAAGCGGCAAACGATCTCTCCTCCGCGCCGCGAGGCCTGGTCTGCGCGAAGCGCAGTCTTGCCCAACCGCTTGGCCCAATAGGGCGCGAGCATGCAGTGCGCCGCTCCGGTTACAGGATCTTCCGGGATTCCCTTAGCCGGCGCGAAGTAGCGGCTCACGAAATCGTAAGCCCCATCTCCGTCTCCTGGCGCGGTCACGATCACTCCGGGGCGGTCCATGCGGGCCAGCGCCGCCATATCGGGAGCAATCTCACGCACGACCTCCGCACTCTCCAGCACGGCCATGTAGTTAAATGCGTTGCCGAGAACTTCAACCGGCACGACACCCATCGCTTCGGCTAATCCGGGCGGCGTCGAAACCTTCTCGGATGACCGAGCCGGGAAGTTCATGACATAACCCGCCTCCGCACGCCTTACCGTCAGCGGCCCACTCGCCGAATGAAAGACCACACTACTGCGTCCAGGTTCCAGCCGCTCCATCACCACTGCAGCGCTGGCCAGCGTGGCGTGGCCGCACAACGGCACCTCGACCATGGGCGTAAACCAGCGCAGTCGATAGTCGTTGCCTTCGGGAACCAGAAAGGCGGCCTCAGCGAGGTTGTTCTCCGCTGCAATCGCCTGCAAGACCGCGTCACTGAGAAAGCTATTCATCGGCATCACTGCGGCGGGATTTCCTGCGAAGCGGCGGGTGGTGAAGGCGTCGACTTGGAAGATTGGCGTGCGCATAGTTCAGGAGGATTTAGTAATTTCGTAATTGAAAAACTCCTCAGTGCAGTTTTGTTTTCAATTACAAAATTACTTAATTACTAAATTACCAAATTCCCTTCAGTGTTCTCCGATTCCGAAAACCGCGCCCAGCAGCAGAATCGTCAATACGCCAAAAGAGATTGCCCCGTATTTCCAATCTTTTTCCCGCAGAAAAAGAATGGCTGCAACTGCCACGCGCACCACCGGAGTAGCCAGCATAAGCAACACACCCGCGCGTTCGATCTCTCCTGGAATGCGGCCATGGACGAAGAGTCCGGTCAGCAATCCTGCCAGCATGATGAAGAAACATCCGAACGCGCCCACACGCAACACCAGGGCAATCACGCGATCGAAGCCCGGCTCCCGCAGTTGGCTCACGCAGCACCTCCCGCAAGCAGGTGCATAATCATATGGCCCGCCAGATAGAGCATGATCGCAACCAGCAGATAGACGACATATTTCGTTTGCACGCGTGGCGCCAGGCGCGCGCCCAGCAGCGATCCTAAGAAGACGCCGACCGCCAGCGGAGCGGCGATCTCCACAAGAATGTCACCGCGCCGGTAGTACACGATGGCGCTGGCCGCGGCAGTGACTCCGATCATGAAGTTCGACGTGGCCGTGGCCACCATCAGCGGAACATTCATGAAGAGGTACATCACGGGAACTTTGATGGGGCCGCCGCCGATTCCGAGCAGGCCGGAAAGTCCGCCCGCGACCAGAGAAGCGCCCAGCCCGAGCGGATAGCGCTGCGGCTCATATGGTGGGATCACGGTTTCGCCATTGTTCGTGGCGGGAGCCTCCTCGTCTTTTATTCTGCCGCCCCGCACCAGGATGGTGACGGAGCTGTACAACAGGAAGCCGGCGAAGAGCCCTTCAAGAACATTGCGGTTGAAATATCCGACCAGATAAGCGGTCACCGCCGCGCCCAAAGCCGTTGCCAGTTCGAGCGTCATCCCGAGACGAATGTCGGTGGTGTGGCGCTGGAGATGCACCGAAGAACTCGCCGCCGAAGTAGTAATCACGGCCACGAGACTAGTTCCAATCGCCTGCCGGATGGGAATTCCAAAGTGCAGGGCCAGGATGGGAGTGAGCAAAACGCCGCCGCCGATGCCGGTCAACGCTCCCAGCAACCCCGCGAAGAAGCCCAGCAGCACCAGAAGCGCACTCAGCATGCCGCGTTTACGATACCACCCGCGGAGTGGATGTGGACTCGGCCTGCTCATGTGCGTGGTAGCTGGAGCGCACCATGGGGCCGGACTCGACGTGCCGGAAGCCGAAGCGCAACGCCTCATTTCGCAACTCGCGGAACTCCTCAGGCGTGTAGAAACGCGCGATGGGCAAATGATCGCGCGATGGGCGCAGGTACTGGCCTACAGTAAGAATATCAACGCCGCGGCCGCCGAGATCGCGGAATACTTCGACCAGCTCTTCCGTGGATTCGCCGAGCCCGACCATCACGCCACTCTTCGTCACCATGCCCGGAGAGAATTTCTTGGCGTTCTCGAGCAGCGTGAGCGTGCGCTCATAGCGCGCGCCGGAGCGCACGGCACGATAAAGACGCGGCACAGTTTCGGTGTTGTGATTGAGCACGTCCGGCTGCGCCTCGAGCACGATCTTCAACGGCTCTTCGAGACCTTGAAAATCCGGAATCAGCACCTCGATGCGGCAATCGGAAATCAGCTCGCGAATCTCGCGAATGGTCTGGGCAAAAACCTTGGCGCCACCAACGTTATCATCGTCGCGATTTACGCTGGTCACGACCGCATGTTTCAAACCCAGCGTAGCCACAGCCTCAGCCACGCGGCGCGGCTCGTCCCAGTCGATCGGCTCGGGCCGGCCCTTCGGCACGGCGCAGAATCCGCAACGCCGGGTGCAGATATCGCCCAGCAACATGAAGGTTGCGGTCTTGTGATTCCAGCACTCGCCGATGTTCGGACACTGCGCCGACTCGCAGACGGTATGCAGCCCCAGTCCGCGCGCCAGCTTCTTGAGCGCGTGAAAGTTCTCCCCGACGGGCGCTTTGGCCCGCAGCCAGTCTGGTTTGGGCACACGAACCGGCGGCCCGAGCTCGATCTGAATCAGTTGAGAAGTACCGGCCATTGGTTTGATTTTATCAGTTCAGGCCTTGGGCGACGGACGGAGGAGCCGTCGTCGACCTCTGGTTGCCGACCAGTCAGCGTGACTAGCCGGTTATGGGCCTTGGGACTAAAAGTCGCGAAGTTTCCCGGCTGCCCTGGAAGGCTTGTTGATGTCCGATGCCGGGCCTCCGCAAAGTCTCCGGGGTAGACGGGACCCTGGTCGTCGCATTGTTTGACCCTGAGAAAAGAACAGGCGATTGCTGTTCGTCAGGCATCGTGCGCACGAGGTACAAATGGCACAGCGGGCGCTTCGAAGCATTTGGCAAGAGCGAACGTGAAGCACTGGAAGAACGTCGACTGACTCACCCCACCTCGACCAGACCGTAGCTCCGCGGCCAGCGCATGCGCAGAGCCACCAGGGCCCGGCTGATTTCCACCTGCGTTATCTCGGAATTGGGTCCCTCCATCACAGCCGCGGCCTCGCGCTTGGCCAGTTCCAGCAATTGCCGGTCGCGAATCAGATTGGCTACGCGGAAGCTTGGCATCCCAGCCTGTCGCGTGCCGAAGAATTCTCCCGGCCCGCGCAGTTCGAGATCGAGTTCGGCGATCTGGAAGCCGTCGTTGGTACGCACCATGGCATCGAGCCGGCGCTCGCCTTCTTCCGTCACCTTGCCGCCGGTCATCAAAATGCAATAAGACTTCGCCGCCCCGCGCCCAATGCGCCCGCGCAGCTGGTGCAGCTGCGCCAGGCCAAAGCGTTCCGCGTGCTCGATCACCATTACGGTCGCGTTCAGCACATCCACGCCAACTTCAATCACCGTGGTCGCAACCAGAATCTGCAACTCGCCTTTCTGGAACATGCGCATGACCTGATCTTTCAACTCAGCGTCCAGCCGCCCATGCAGCAGTCCGACCTTCAGATCGGCAAACACTTTCCCGCTGAGTTCACGGCACATCTTGACCGCAGCCTTCAGCTCAGTCTCTTCGTTTTCCGCGATTACCGGATAAACCACATACACCTGATGTCCCTTCGCCACCTGCTTGCGCACAAAGTCCCACACTTCAGGTGAGCGGTCGTCGGTAATCCTTCGTGTGACGATCGGCGTGCGCCCCGGCGGAAGCTCGTCGAGCACGCTGAGATCGAGATCGCCGTAAAGAGTGAGCGCGAGCGTGCGCGGGATGGGCGTGGCAGTCATCACCAGAACATCAGGCTCGGCGGGATTCTTGTCATCATTACCTTCGCCCGATTTCTTCATCAATTTCAGCCGCTGCAAAACGCCGAAGCGGTGCTGCTCGTCGACGATGACCAGGCCCGGCTTCGCGAACTCGACTCTCTCTTCCAGCAGCGCGTGCGTGCCGATCACAAGCTGCGCGTTGCCCTGCGCGATGTGGCGGCGGATCTCGCGCTTGCGGTCCGCTTCCAGCGAGCCGGTCAGCAGCACGATGCGGTACCCGGCATTCTCCAGAATTCTGCGCGCGGAAAAATAGTGCTGCTGCGCAAGAATCTCGGTCGGCGCCATCAGCGCCACCTGGTACCCGTTCTCGATGGCGATGATCCCCGCCTGAAAGCCGATAATCGTTTTCCCCGAGCCCACATCTCCCTGCAGCAAACGCCGCATGGGATGCGGCTTCTGCATGTCGTCAGCAATCTCTTTCAACACCCGTTTCTGCGCCGCCGTGGGATGAAACGGCAGAATCTTTTTGATCGCCTGCCGCACCCGGTCGTCGAGCTGAAAGGCGATGCCGGTCTGCGCCTTTTGCTGGCGACGCTTGAGTTCCAACCCCAGTTCCACGAAAAACAATTCTTCAAAGATCAGGCGAATGTGCGCCGGCGTACGCGACGATTGCAAATCTTCGAAGCTCTCGCCGGCTTCCGGCCAGTGAACTTTCCACAGCGCCTCGCGCGGCGAAACCAGCGCCAGCCGCCCGCGCACCGCGCCGGGAATAGTCTCGGCGAGGTCGGGAGTCAGATCGTCGAGCGCCGTGCGGATGACTCGGCGAAACCAGCGCGCGGTCACGCGCCCTTGCCCGGCCGATTCGTAGATGGGCACGATGCGCCCCACTTCCAGCGATGTCGCCGCTTTGTCGTCCGCGCCATTTCCTTCGGCATCGCCCAGCATCTCAAACTGCGGCTGGATGATCTGCAGCTCTCCGCTGTGCGAATCCTGTTCCACCTTGCCGTAGAGCGCAATCAACTGGCCGGGCTTGAACTTATCTTGCAGGTAGGTGGCATTGAACCACAGGCATTTCAGGCGCGATCGTCCCTGGCCCACCGTGAGCTGAAAGATGGGCATGCGCCGGGTGCGAAACAGCCCCGAGTTGCGGACCTCGCCGATCACAGTCGCCATCTCGCCGGCGCGCAACTCTGCGATCCCGCGCGGATTCAGCCGGTCTTCATAGCGAAAGGGCAAATAGTTGAGCAGGTCGCCGACCGTGGCAATGCCCTTGGTGGCAAGAATCTCCGCCAGCTTGGGGCCGATCCCCTTGACGTACTGCACCGGCGTCGTGAGTTCAAGCATGGTGGAGATTAACAAGGAATGTTAGCAGGGACTCATCCCATGGTGCCGTTCCCGGTGTTTGCCGGTGAAACGGAGACATTTACATCTGCCTGCCTGATTGGTCTGCCCTGAGAACTCAGGGCTTGGTTTCCGCAGATGAGGGTCTCTCATTTGAGCCAGGTGCTTTGGAGGACGCTGTCCAATTAGTCGGCTTCGGCCAATAGCCCGCGCTATTGTGTTTGGCAGCGTAGGTTTCGTCCAGATCAGTCAGCACAGAATGGCAAGTCAGGAAAACCGCGATAGAAGCGACAAAAACGAGGACCTGCGTGCCCGTTCTGAGGGGGCAAAGCCAAAAAACCACGGCAGCTATCCCCGCGAGACCCCTGATAACTGCGAGAACAACTCGCTTTGTCGAGCCCGTTCGGTTGGCAGGAGGATCGACGTCTTGAACGCCGGATTCAATCAAAGTGGTCGGCGGTTGAAGTGCTGATCCGCACTTTCTGCAAAAGATCGGCCCGGCATCAGCGCGAGTACCGCACTGCGTGCAGATGCTATAGCTGGCTAGGCTTCGAGTGGCGTCGTCCGTCAAAGACGTATCATACGTCGTGACGTGCGTTAATTTGGATGCTCTGTCCGCATCGTCAACTGGAACCACGCCCCATGACCCTGGTGTCTAAACCCTCGGTGCTCCTAAATCTGATTCAAGCTCTCCTGGCCATCATCCTCGGCAACGTCGCCTACTTCTTTCTTGCACCCGCCTTTCACCTGCCCGCCCACCGGCCATTCCAGCTCGATTGGGGCCTGGTCGTGGACTTCTGGTTCTGCGCAGTTACCTACGGGCTGATTCGCACCGCCAGAAGGTGGAAGTAAATCCACTCGGAGTTCGCGCTTTACGAGATCCTCACCCGGCTGAAGTACGCCGGGTTTCGGGATGACGCCGCTTCGGTGAGTTAGAGCCGTCCTACTACCGGCGAGGACGCCGGCGCTACGTTACTTTCGGAACCTCCGTCAATTGCTTGGTCACGCTACGATATCTCCTGACGTATGAACAAAATCGCAGTCCTGTACGACGCCGGCCAAGCTGTGCTCTCCACCTTCGATCTGGACGAGGTGTTGCAGCGCATCCTGGCCATCGCGCACGATTATTTTCACCTAAGAAATGTGGCGATCGTCCTGCTCGACCAGCAGTCGCAGGAGTTGTACGTCCGCTCGCAGATCGGCTGGGACGAGGGTCAAGACAAGGCCCGGTTGTCCTTGGGGCAGGGAATCGCCGGAACCGCAGCGCTCAAGAAACAGCCCGTTTACGCGCCCGACGTCACCCGGGACCCCCGCTATTTCTGTTCCGCCAAGTCCACGCGCTCCGAGCTCGCTATTCCTTTGATGGTGCGGGATGAAGTGGTGGGCGTGCTGGATTGCCAGAGCGACCGCGTTGACCATTTTGACCCCGAAACCATCGATCTGCTGACGCTGTTCTCCACCCAGGCGTCGATCGCTTTGCAAAACGCTCGCCTCTACTCTCTGGAGCAACAACGGGCGCGGCAACTGCAAGCGATTAACGCCATTGCCCAACAAACCACGGCCGTTCTTGACCTGGAAGAGTTAATGCGCAGAGTCTGCCAGCTCATTCAAGATGCGTTCCGCGTCTCGCATGTTTCACTCTTCTTGCGCGAAGATCACGACCTGGTACTGCGGGCTCATCACGGAATGCTCACTCCCAATATTGCGGAAGGTGGCCGGTTCGCGGCGACGCAGGAGCCTTGGGCGAGCATCCTGGCCGATAGCCGTACTTCGATGGAAAGAGATCTTGCCAGCGCGCCGGGAAAGAAGTTCTTTGCGGAATCGGCTTCGCGTATGTGCATCCCCCTGGTTTCGTTCGGACAGACGCTGGGAGTGCTCGCCCTCGAGAGCGACAAAACGGATGCCTTCCGCGACGGCGATCAGCAGTCGCTGGAATCGGTCGCCGATATCTGCGCCACGGCCATCCAGAATGCTCACTACGTTGACCGTGTAAAGCAGCTGGCTTACCTTGACGGCCTCACGGGCATTTTCAATCGGCGCTTCTTCGAACTGCGCATCATGGAAGAAATCGAGCGCGCCCGGCGGGGCGGCTTGGGTATGGCGGTCATCATGGCCGATATCGATCAGTTCAAACGGCTTAACGACGAGTTCGGACACGTTCTGGGCGATGAAGTGCTCCGCCAGGTTTCCTCGATGTTTCACCAGCAACTACGCAAGATCGATGTGGTATGCCGCTATGGGGGCGAGGAATTCGGAATTCTGCTGACTCAAGTCAACTGGGAGCAGGCTCTGGCCGTGGCCGAGAAACTGCGGAAGATGGTGGAGGGCTGGCAGTTTCCAGGCGTACCCCGAACCGTTACCATCAGCGCCGGAGCCGCTGCTTTTCCTGAACACGGAAAAACCCGCGACGAGTTGGTAAAAGCAGCGGATTCGGCCCTCTACGCCGCCAAGCAAGCGGGACGAAACCGAGTCTGCGTCGGCCCTATGGCTCGGACTAAGATGGCAGGCTCGTAATCGGGCACAATTACTCGCGTCAAGTCGCCATTCAACGCTAGATATCCAGCCAGTCTCCCTGCATCTGGCGGCGAAGTTTCTCCATCTCCAACTGCAGTTTCTCCCGGCTCTTTTGCAGGTCTTCCTGGACCTTAGGCTCCAGTTCCTGCCTCAACTTCTCTGCCTGTTCTCTCATTTGTTTTTGCTGGTCACACAGCGCCTTGCGCGCTTCCGCGGAGGCTTGGCGAGCTTCTTCCCGGGCCATCGTCGTCGCCAGTTCCATCTGCGGCCGGAGCTTGGCAATTTCGTTTTGCACTTCGCTCAACTCAGCCTGAGTCTCGGCATCCAGTTCGGGCGCATCGAGGCTCTCCTCAATCATCTCGCCGGAATCCTTGCGCTCGGGCAGAGTTAGCGTCAGAGTCTGCTCTTTCTTGTCGCGGATCACACCCACGCTCACCGATCCAGCGCTATGGGTATGTAAGGCATGCGTGAAGTCGCTGGTATCGTGAACCGGCTGGTCGCCAACGCGAGTGATCACGTCGCCGGCGCGCAGCCCGGCCTTTTCGGCGCGGCTTCCTTTTTCCACCGATCGCACCAGCACTCCCTTTCCGTTCTTCGCGCCAAAGAAGTCACCCAGTTGCGGCGTCAGATTCTCCACCATCAGGCCGCTGCGCATCGAGGAGTGCACCACCACGACTCCAATGTTCGGAACATCGAAGTCCGGCAGGTTGGGAATTGGCGGAATGTTCGGGATGGGAGGAATCTCGACATGAAAATTCTTGCCCCAGTCTCCATCCTTCATATCCATATGGGGAAATTCGCTCTTGCGGTCGCCGAGTTGCACTTTGATGGTCAGCGGCTGTCCATCGCGGCTTAGTCCAAGCACAACCACGCGCCCCGGCGGAGTTTCGTGGATCATCCGGTGCAGTTGCGCTTTGCTCTCGATGGCTGTTCCGTTCATGGTGAGAATGACGTCGTGCTCTTTGATCCCAGCCTTGCCCGCGGGGGCATCCTGGTCGACCATCGTAACCTCCACGCCCTGTTCTTCTTTCAGCTTCAGAGCGCCGAGCCGATCCGAGCTGATATCCATGATGTCCACGCCGAGATAAGCACTGGTGCCGGAATCTTCGCTGGGAATGCCGAACGGCTGCGCCGGCTCCACCGTCCATCTTTGTGCGGCTTGCGATCCGTTGAGCAGCAAAGGCAGCAAAGCAATCGTCAACATTTGTTTACGCACGGCAGCCTCCTGAAATTTCTTCTTGTCATCCTGAGGTGGGCGTTTTTTGCCCACCGAAGAGCCTGTCCCGAGCTTGCCGAGAGAATCTGGGCGAGCCGCGCGAATCCTCGGAGCCTGCCCTGAGAGAGCGCAAGCGACCGAAGGGCGCGTTCGGCTCGCGTCCTGGTTAATTTCCCCGCTTGAAGCAGATATCGCCGGTCGTCGTTCGAACTTTCAGCACGGGACCGCCTCCGTTTAACTTACCTTCCGCGTTGAGCGTTCTCGGACCCCACTGGTTGCCTTCGCTCGAAATGTGGATGTCGGGAAAGTCGGAAGTAATGCGGTGCCCATTGGCCAGGTCCACGCTGGCCCGCACCGAGATGGCAACGTCAGCCGCGATGTAGACGGTGATGTCGCCCGCAGAAGTCTCCAGCATGGAATCGCTGGGCGGAGCGCCGGTTTTTACCAGCTTCACTACGATCCCGCCTGCGCCTGTCTCGGCGCGCGCCGAGGGAACCCCGTACAGTTCGATTCCGCCACCACCCGTGTGGGCCTCGACGTGGCCCTTGGCAGACGCCAGATGGATGGTGCCTCCGCCGGTATCGATTTCCGCCGAACCGCCAATATCTCCCAGATCGATGCTGCCGCCTCCGGTTTCCGCTTTCACCTTACCGGTGCACTGCCGGACGTCAATCCCGCCCCCGCCCGTCTCGATACTGGCTCCCTGCGAGGCGGACATAATCTCGATACTGCCTCCGCCGGTTTCCGCAACGATCTTCCCATTGGCGTGGTGCACCTCGATGGAGCCGCCACCGGTATGCAAAGCAATCTCGCCGCTGATGGTTCCGACCTCGATGGCTCCGCCGCCCGTCTCTGCGCTGGCGCCCCCGCCAATGTCATCCAGGTGCATGCTGCCACCGCCACTCTGCGCGTCCACGTGTCCGGCCACTCCGGTGGTGTCAATGTCGCCGCCCTCGGTTTCGATCTTTACCAGGCTGATTTCCCGGGGAACGCTGATGGCAAATTCGCCCGAGAACTTGCGCGGGTGCCGGCCCTGCCAGTCGCCCACGATCCACGCCGTGTCTCCGCGCATGTACACGGTAAGCTTGTAGGACTCGAATTGGCGTTTGGCGTCCTGCTCGGAAGAAGTATAAGAACGGGTGTGAATGACGTAACTGATGCCCTGTTGCGAACCGCCTTTGACGATCACCGAACCCACATCTACCTTGACCCGCAGAGTTTTCACAGCCGCCAGCGTTCCGGCGACTTCCTGGCCCCAGACTCCGTCTCCCTCGCGGGAGATGTGTGTTTCCTGCGCTAAGGCCAGGGGTGCAAGCACAGCCAGCATGCAAACCAAGCCGACGAATTGTGGCGAACGCTTCAAAATAAGCACCTCAATTTAATAAATTCGCTTGTCATTCCGAGCAAGCGTTTTTTGCGCTGCGAGGAATCTGGGCGAGCCGCGCGAAGCGTCGCGCTCTTTGCGACGCAACAATCGCGCGTTTGGCTCGCTACCTTATCTCAATCAATCTCCGGCAACTGCGCCAGCATGGTGCGGGCCTGCGACTTGATGTAGGTGCTCTGGTCTTTCGCCGCCAGCGTCATCAACACCCCGCGCACGCTGCCATCCGCCTTCACCGGTTCGATCAAACGCAAAGCTTCGGTGCGCACTCCGGGGTTCGAATCGTTCACTAGAGCCTCTAGCACCGCGTCGCGCACGTGCACGTCATCTTTCACGAAACTGCCCAGACCGTCCAGAGCCTTCAGCCGCACTCCGGGATTCGTATCGTAGCGCAGCGCGTAGATCAGCGCATCGCGCACCTGCGATACATCGGGCTTCTGCGTCAGCAGATCCACCGAATCCATGCGCACGCCGGAATTGTAGTTGTTGCGCGCGGCAAACAGCAGCAGTTGCTGGATGCGCTGGTCATTCATCGATCCCTGCGTTTCCAGCGTGGAAACCGTGTCGTATTTGATGTCGATCTTATTCGTGCCCGGCTCCTGTGTAATGGAACGAATGCCGGTGATCGAAGCGTCGTTAGAAGCAGAAGCCGGAGCGGGACTCACACCCAAACCACTCGGCTGGTGAACGAACACCTTGTAGGAAGTTCCCACTCCACCGGCAAACCCGAGAATCAAAATCACCGATGCCAGAGCCGGCGAGAAGCGTACCTGCCGCAGCCAGTTCGCCGGATCGAACGCGAGACGATGCCAGAAGCGGCCCTGCTCGGCCGTTTCCAGAGCCTCTTGCAGACGCATACGCGATGCCGCCAGCAGATTCGGCGTCGGCTCCGCCGCCCGTTCCTGCGAGAGCAGCGCGTGGAACTCCTGCTCCGCCTTCAGTTCGGCGGCGCAGTCGGCGCAGCGCGCCACATGCTGCTCCAGTTCATGACGAGCGTCATCGGCCAGCTCGCCGTAAACATGCAGCGTTACATTTTCCCGTACCCATTCGCATTTCATAACAGCAAACCCCGTTTCAAGGTTTCAAAGGTTTCAGAGTTTCAAGGTCTTTGAAACCTTGAAACATTGAAACTCTGAAACTTCTTCCTATCTCATATCCGCCAGCGCCCCGCGCAACTTCTGCGTAGCCCGAAACAACGTATTCTTCGCGGTCTCTTCCGTAGTATGCAAAATCTCGCCCACGGTGCGCAGCTTCAACCCGTGGTAATGCTTTAGCTCAAACACCATGCGCTCGCGCGGCGTCAGCTTTTCCAGCGCGCCGGAGATCCGCGCTTCCAACTGCCGCCGCATCAAATCGCGCTCCGGATTCGCCCCCGCGCGTCCGTCCGGCACCTGTTCGAGCAGGTTATACTCGCCGCCGTTGCCGTCTTTCGCCACTGGCGCATCTTCCTTGCGTACATTTTTCTTGCGCAAGTGATCCAGGCAAAGATTGGTGACGATGCGGTAAATCCACGTATAAAACGAGCACTCGAAGCGAAAACTTCCAATGTTCTTATAGGCCTTGAGGAAGGCGTCCTGATAAACGTCCTGCGCGTCGTGCTCGGCGCCGGTGAGGTGCAGCGCCAGCCGCAGCACCGCCTGATCGTAGTGGCGCACCAGTTCCTCGAAGGCGGCGCGGTTGCCGCGCTGCGCCTCGCGGATGAGGATCGTATCGTCGATGCGGCGTTCTTGCCCAGCCATGCGGCCCCGCACGGGGTCCTGGTGCTCACTGACTTGTCGCTCACTGACTTGATTCTCGCCGACTATGCAATCGCTGGCTTTCTCCACCCTGTCGCACTCTGTTCTGGAGTGGGCCCGTGTCCCAACCGCAAGTGTTACTGCCCAAACATCGGCCGGCATTGTCGTGTCATGTCCTATACCGCCCGGTGTCGATGCCGTACCCGGGCTTGCATAGGAATAGACGGTCAGTCAGCGGAACCGTGAGCAGGAATTATAGGCTGCCGGAAGAATTTAGTGGGGTCTAGGTGATTCTTTTGGAATGGGTTAGCAGGAAACAGAACAGTGGCACACAAGGCATTCGCCGGGTCTGGGTTGGCTATTCTGCGCGCGCTGCGTCTAAGCTTTATGAGACCAGCCTTCTGTCTGGTGACCATCGCTCTCGGACTGGCTTCGGTTTCCGCCCAGGTGGAAGGTTCAGGCGTCCTTGGGACGCGGTTGGCTCGTGGTGGGCATTCCCGCCAGTGAACTGGCGGGCTATTATCGCCAGTGCCTACGGCACCCATGTTCCGAGAAGGCCGCTACTCCGCCATCACGTTCCTTTCAATAACCACCTTCGAGTGCGCGGTCACGTCCTTGTGCAGCTTCACCGGCGCGGCGAACTCGCCCAGCGTCTTCATCCGCTCACGGAGTTCGATCTCTCTCCCGCTGGGTCCAACGGCATCAGCAGACGTTCACGGACCTCGTCGTCTTCCTTGACCAGTTCGGTCAGAGGCCGGCGAACCGGCTCCAGCGTGCCGTCCGGCCAGTAGATCGCGCCTCCACCCATGGGAATGCCTACTCCTCGAACCCCGGATTGAGAAAGATTCACTAGAGCGCGCAGATTCCACCACTCATCGGCCTCTTCGTGCGCGCCAATATAGAAGGGCGCGCAGGCGAAGGTATAAAGCTTCTTCGGTTGCGGAGCGTCGGTAAGCGCTCCCAGTCCCAACTGGACTGCTCCCGCTGAAACGCCTACGAAGACGGCGCCACCGTAGCGCCTTTTCAAAATCAGATCTTTCATGCCGTTGCGTTCGAACACCTGCCAGCCCCGCTCGACATCGCCCCCGGCCAGCAGCACCAGATCGGCCTCCTCCAGGAAGAGCCTGTCTTCATCCGCCAGCTGACTGGGCACCATGCGACAATCGGATACTCCCACCAACTCCATAGCGGCAACGAACAAGTCGTAGAACTCCGCGCGGTCATTGTTGGATGCGCCGATGTACGCCGCTTTGGGATCGCCGGAGGGCAGGCTCGCCCGAATTCCGCTGGTTACGCGGTTATCGTCAGCCTGCGAAAAAAGCAACTGACTGTCCGCCAAAAGATAAAGCGGCGAGATCAAGGGCGTTTACCTTTCCTACAGATTCACCGGCACGGAGACTCGCCCAGCGCCTACCGCGGTTCGTAGAGTTGGTCTGGCCGCGGTCCAGGCGGATTCCACGCGAAACAAATCGTCGAACCGCGAGTATATACTCGCATCCGGCGACCTCGCAGCGGCCGCCGGAGAGAGACCAATGGGAAACCGATTCGCACAGAGCTGTTGGGTGTACTTCTTAATCGCACTGATAACTTTTCTCTACCAGCCTGGCCAACTCACAGCCCAAGCCGGTTCTGCGAGCAACTCGCTCACTGACGCACAGATCCGCGACAAAGCCAAGGGCCTGCTGCGGCAGATGACTCCCGAGGAGAAAATCGCCCAACTATCGCAGCTTCCCGGCGATCCTCCTCCCGAATTCAAGGAAAACGTGACCCAGCCGGTAGAGGAAATCCTCAAGCAGGTCGGCGCGGGTTCCATTCTTTGGGTTTCCGATCCCAAGGAGATCAACCGCCTGCAGCACGTGGCAGTCGAACAATCGCGGCTGCACATTCCAGTCCTCTTCGGGCTCGACGTGATTCACGGTTACCACACCATCTTCCCCGCGCCAATCGCCATGGCCTCCTCGTGGGATACGAAGATGGTGGAAGCCGCGCAAGCCGTGGCCGCGCAGGAGGCTCGAGCCGCCGGAATTCAGTGGACCTTTGCCCCCATGGTTGACATCGCCCGCGATGCTCGTTGGGGGCGCATGGTCGAAGGCGCGGGAGAAGATCCTTACCTTGGAGCCGCCATCGCCCGAGCCCAGGTGTTGGGATTTCAAGGCCAGCAGTTAGGCGCGCCGGATCGCGTGCTGGCTTGTCCCAAGCACTTCGCCGGATACGGCGCGGCCGACGGAGGACGTGACTACGATTCCTCCTACATTCCGGAAGAAGAAATGTGGAACGTCTACCTCCCGCCTTTCAAAGCCGCCGTCGATGCGGGCGCCGGCAGCCTGATGAGCGCATACATGGATCTTAACGATGTCCCGGCCAGCGGCAACCGCTGGCTCCTGCATGATGTGCTGCGCGACTCCTGGAACTTCCAGGGCTTCGTGGTGAGCGATGCCTTCGCGGTCCGCAGCCTGAGGATTCACGGCTATGCCCGCGACCCGCAGGACGCTGCCCACAAGGCCTTCACCGCCGGCTTGAACATGGATATGGCCAGCGGCACTTACCTGAAATACCTGCCAATAGAGCTGCAGCAGGGACGCATCTCGATGCAGCAGATTGACGACGCCGTGCTGCCGATTCTTGAAACCAAGATTCGCCTGGGATTATTCGAACACCCTTATATCGACGAAGCGAACATCGAAAAAACACTCAACGATCCCGCGCATCAACAACTGGCGCGCAGCGTCGTGCAACGCTCGGTAGTGTTGCTGCGCAACCACGGCGCATTGCTGCCTCTCGACAAGAGCGGCAAGACGATCCATTCCATCGCAGTGATCGGCCCGCTCGGCGATGCCCAGAGTGACCTTCTCTCGATGTGGGGCGCGATCGTGAAGCCGGGTCCCACGGTCAGCATTTTGCAGGGCATTCAGGAGAAGGCCGGTTCCGCCATCCGCGTCGCATTCGCACACGGGCCGAACCTCCGCCGCGACATCCCTTCCCCTTTCGAGGGCTTCAAGGTAACAGCGGCGATGAAGGAACAACCAGCGCAGACTGCGCAAGAAGCGCAGCAAGCCACAGAAGACGCAGTCGCCCTCGCGCGGCAGAGCGATGTAGCCATACTTGTGCTGGGTGAGATTGATTTGATGAGTGGCGAATACGCTTCGCGGTCTTCGCTGAAGCTTTCCAACGGACAGGAAGAACTGCTGGAAGCGGTTTCTGCCACCGGCAAGCCCGTCGTGTTGGTGCTCATCAACGGCCGTCCGCTCGATATTTCATGGGCCGCTGAACACGTCCCGGCCATCCTCGAAGCCTGGTATCCCGGTAGCCAGGGCGGTAACGGAATCGCCGATGTGTTGTTCGGCGACGCCAATCCTTCAGCTCACCTGCCCGTAAGCTGGCCGCGCAGCACCGGACAGCTTCCTCTCTATTACAACCACAACCTCACGCAAAACCCGGAGACCTCGCCCGACTTCAAATCGCGCTACTGGGATGTTCGCAGTACCCCGCTCTATCCCTTCGGTTACGGCCTCAGCTATACGACGTTCTCTTTCGACAATTTGAAAGTAACTCCAACGGCACATGCCGGAGGCACGATTGAGGTCTCAGCGGACGTGACTAATACCGGCAGCCGCACCGGCGATGCCGTGGTCCAGCTTTACATCCACCAGCGCGCCGGCAGCGCCTCTCGTCCAGTGCGGCAATTAAAGGGATTTGAGCGCGTGGCCCTGGAGCCGGGCGCTAAGCGTACCGTACATTTCACCCTGGGAAAAGACGAATTGCAATTCTGGAGCCCGGCCGAAAAAAAATGGGTCGTCGAGCCCGAGCAGTTCGACGTGTGGGTGGGCGAAGACTCCAGCGCCGCGCTGCACGCGGAGTTCCGGCTCACCGAATGATTTCGGCCCAGCCACTCGCGACATTCCGCGGATTGCGGTGTTCCTAAGCGATGGGGACCGGCAATGGCCTGCAGCAGGTCATCTTTCGTCCCCTGCGACCCGCTCGACTTCGATTTCGAGGGTGCCCGATGCGCTTCCGATTACAGCTCGCCTTGCTCTGCCTGCTAGCCGGTTTCCTTCATCTCTCGTCCAAAGTCGCCATTGCTCAGGCCTTGACTCCACTCTGCAATCCCTCGGTGACGTCGCAGGTCGTCGTCGCCTCGCCGGCGCAGCGCCTCGCGGCCGGGGCCAAGGCTGAGCCGCCACTCACTGACAGCTTCGACTGGCCCGACACGCCCCTCGGCGTCATCAGGACGGACGCCGGCTACGAATTTTTCGCCAGCGACGGTGGTGCGCACTACCGCCAGATGTGGCAGGGATATTGGGTGGGCAATAACAAGTCCGGATCGTTCACGACCACGATGGGCACGCTCGACAACCCGCTGGGCTCGGACAATCCGCGGGATGTCAGCGTCTCCCCAAATCCCAACCGCTCCGTGAACCCCATCTATCCCAGCTATGGCTACATGGGCGGAGGCCCGGTCTATCAGGTTCCTGCGGGTCAGAAAGGAGCCGGAAACCTGCTGGCCACCTATCACGCGGAACTTCCAAACGATGCTCTCTATGCGGCGCTCGGCCTGGCCGCATCCACCGATAACGGCTTGCACTGGACCGACCTCGGCGAAATCATTCGCCTGAACCAGGCCTATGAAGTCGGGCTCCAAGGCTACGAAATCGGCGACGGACCGCTCGTGCTCTCACCCGACGGCAAGTATTTCTATCTCTATTTCCCCGATTGGATCGCCAACGGCACGCTTAACAGCACGAACGCCCAGGGAGTCTCGACCACGACCAACGTCTCCGTTGCGCGGGCCTTGGCTTCGGATGTATTAGACGCCGCCTTCGGATTGCCGCCGCATCGCGCCGTCGCCTTCCAGAAATTTTACGAGGGCAGCTGGATTCTGCAGCCCGCAATCGGCGGGGCGTCTACCGATCTGATTCCACTGGCCCCATTTTCAGGCTATCTCGATATCCATTACAACAACGCGTTGCAGCGCTACGTAATGATCGTTTCCGACGACACCAATTTCGCCTATGCCGAATCCACCGATGCTCTGACTTGGACGGTGCCCGTCTCGATCGGCGCCTTCGGCCCGATTGCCGCCTATCCCACGGCTGTTGGCCTGGGCGGTGACCCGCACACGCTGGGCAAGAGCTTTTATGTGTATTACACCCACTTGCCAGCCGATGGCAGCGGATGGACCAATGGCGCTCTGCTTCGGCTCACGCTCATGTGCCAATAATCAGTGCAGGAATTTTGCAAGACGAAATGCACGAAAAAAGCCCGGGCAGAGCGCCCGGGCCGGATCTCCAAATCTACTCCGCGAGCGCTTCCTTCTCGATCACAACCTTCAAATGTGCGGTCACTTCCTTGTGCAACTTCACCGGCACGGTGAATTCGCCCAGGGTCTTCAGCGGTTCGTGAAGCTGGATCTGTTTCCGGTCCAGGTTGATTCCTTTTTTCACGATGGCGTCGGCAATGTCGCCCGAGGTGACCGAGCCGAACAACTGATCGTGCTCGCCCGCCCGCTTTTGGAACGTAGCCGATAGTCCCTCGAACTGCTTGGCCAGCTCTTCGGCCTGCGTCTTCTCTTTGGCCGACTTGCGCACCGAAGCGGCCTTCATCTGCACGATAACGGCCTTATTGCCCGCCGTGGCCTCGATGGCTAGTTTGCGCGGCAGAAGAAAATTGCGCCCATATCCTTCGGCGACCTTCACCACGTCGCCGCGCGACCCCAACTTGTTTACGTCTTCTTTGAGAATGACTTCCATGAAAGCTCCTAGCTCCTGGCTTCTGGCTAACCAACACTTCCCGCCCCTTAGTTTTAGCTAGAGGCTAGAAGCTAGGAGCCAGAAGCTGCTTTTTACGATGCCCGCCCGGCGAAGGGCAGCAATGCGATGTTGCGCGCCTGTTTGATGGCCGAGGCCAGCCGGTGTTGATGCGGCGAGCAGACGCCTGTCAGCCGCCGCGGCACGATCTTGCCGCTCTCCGCCACGAACTGGCCGAGCAGCCGGTAATCCTTATAGTTGATGTCTGCGATCTTCTCCGTGCAGAACTTGCAAACCTTCTTGCGCCGGAAAAACTTGCGCCCGCCTTCGCGAGGCGGACCACCGGGCCCGGATCGCCCGCCGCCACCGCCTCCGCCAAACCGCGGACGGTCTCCTCCGCCGGAACGCTCCCCGTAAGGCCGCGAGGGCCGCTCGCCCGATGGCGCTGGTGCTTTCGTCTCTTCAGTCATAACGCTCCTTTAAAATCAGTTGCCAGTACCCAGTTGCCAGTACCCAGTAAACCCACATTCGTCTCCCGAGCCGAGACCTGCAATTCCGCGCTGTCCCACCCGGTACTCGGTACTAGGTACTGCCTACGCTGTTGCTGGCGTTTCAGCCGCTGGCGGCTCCGCGGGCGCTTCTTCCGCCACTACTGCCGGCTGCGCGCTCACCTTCTTTTTCGCATCGCGCAGCTTCTTGATCTTGTCCAGACGCTTCAACTCTTCGTCGACGCGCACAGTAAGGAATTTGATCACCTGCTCGGTGACGCGCAGACGGCGCTCCAGTTCATGGATCACCGGACCCCCGCCTTCGATGGTCATCAGAACGTAGATGCCCTCGCGGAACTTGCGGACGGTATAGGCCAGACGCCGCTTGCCCATCCGGTCCACGCTCTTGACCGTTCCCGCGGCCGAGGTCACCGTGGATTCCAGGTTCGCCACCAGTTTGTCCAGATCCTCGTCCACCATATCCGGCCTGACAATAAACATCAGCTCATAAATACGATTCATTCTTGTCTCCAAATCTTTGCCACATCACAAAATTGTCATCCTGAGGCGGGCGTTTTTTGCCCGCCGAAGGATCTGGGCGAGCCGCGCGACGCGTCGCGTTTTGTGCGACGCAATAATCGCGCGTTTGGCTCGCTTCTTATTCACTGTCCTTCCGGTTAAACCGGTTCATCGCCGCCGCCGGACCTTCGGTCAAAATCACCTGCACCGCCTCGGCCGCGGTATCGAGTATTCCAACCACCACCGCGAGCTCGGCCTTGCGAAACGGCGAAAGCAAATAGCTCGGGCCATCTTCCACTTTGCGCTCCGGGGCCACGCCAATCCGGATGCGCAAAAAATCCTGCGTGCCCAGTGCATCGATAATCGACTCGATCCCGTTATGCCCCGCCGAACTCCGCCGCGTGTGAATCCGCAACGTGCCCAGCGGAAAATCCAGCTCGTCCTGAATCACGATCAAATCCGATTCCGGCTTCGCTTCGTACTCCGCCACCAACTCCCGCACCGACATGCCGCTCAGGTTCATGTAGGTTTCGGGTTTGGCCAGCAGCACCGACTCGTCCCCAACCTGCATTCTCACCGTCAGCGCCCGGCACTGCCGGTTCCTGATCTCGACTCCACGCTCGCTGGCGATGCGATCCACCACCAGAAAACCGATGTTATGCGGCGTAAGCATGTACTCGTCACCAGGATTGCCCAACCCAACGATCAGTTTCACGCCACCATCCCGAACCGCGCAGGGACAACCCGTGTGGGGACAGCCGCCCTAGCCTGCCCTGAGCGAAGCCGAAGGGGCTGTCCGGCCGAGCGCAGCTCGGCTTCTCTCGCCACGAGGCTATTTCTTCTCCTTCTTCTCGGCCTTCTTCTCCGGCTTCTCGGCAGCGGCCTCGCCCTCTTCTTCCGTCTCGGCCTTGCCCTTCTTGATGACTTCGGGCTCGGCTGGCGTAGCTCCCGCTTCCGCCGCCACCGCTTCCGGAGTGGCCACCACTTCTTCCTTCACGCTGGTCACGTGCGCCACAGGCTGGTTCGTGTCCGTAAGGAACTTCAGCTTCTCGTTATGCGGCAAATCCGAAACGCGCAGCACCTTGCCGAACGTGAGTTCGCTTACATCGACATCGATATGGCTGGGAATGTCTCCCGGCAAACACTCGATCTCGACCTCGCGCAGAATCTGCTCGAGAATGCCGCCTTCGGTTTTCACTCCCGCCGGCACTCCCTGCAGCATCACCGGCACGCTGACCCGCAACGCCTTATCCATGGCAATGCGCTTCAGGTCGATGTGCAGTAAATGGCCTTTGATCGGTTCATACTGCCAATCCACAATCATGGCCTTGGTGCTCTCGCCACCCTTCAGCGCCAGATCGAAAATCGTATTGTGGCCGCTGTCGGACCGCAGAATGCGCAGCACGTGCCGCGGGTCCACCGTCACTGGCATAGAGTCCTTCCCCGCGCCGTACACCACAGCGGGAATTTTGCCCTCGCGCCGCACCCGCCGCGCATGATTCTTGGTGCCGGCTTCCCGCGGATTCGCTTCCAAAACGTTTTGTTCTAAAGTGGTCGCCATAATTTCGAATTCCTGCCTTACATAAATAATTTGCTGACTGAAGTCTCTTCGTGAATGGACTGAATCGCCCGTCCAATCAATCCCGCAATCGAAAGCACCATAATCTTGGGCTCGCTCGCCGCCTCCGCCGTTAGCGGGATCGTGTTCGTCACCACCACATGCTCGATGGCGGAGTTGTGAATGTTCTCCACCGCCGGATCGGAGAGCACGGCATGCGAGGCGCAGGCATAAACCGAGGTCGCTCCGTTTTGCAGCAGCGCCGCCGCCGTTTTCACCGTCGTCCCGGCAGTATCGATCAAATCGTCGATGATCAGGCAGGACCGTCCCTTGACGTCGCCGATCACATGCATCACTTCGGCCACGTTCATTTCCACCCGCCGTTTATCTACGATCGCCAGCGCCGCATCCACTTTCTTCGCGAAAAACCGCGCCCGCTCCACGCCGCCCGCGTCGGGCGAAACCACCGTAAGGTTCGGCAAGTTCAACTTCTTGAAATGATCCACCAGCACCGGCGACGCAAACAGATGATCCACCGGGATGTTAAAAAAACCCTGTATCTGCGGCGTGTGCGGGTCCACGATCAGCGCCCGGTGAGCCCCCGCCGTAGTCAATAAATCCGCCACCAGCTTCGCCGAGATCGGCACCCGCGGCTTATCCTTGCGATCCTGTCGCGCATACCCGAAGTAAGGCATCACCGCCGTAATCCGCCGTGCCGACGCCCGCTTGAACGCGTCGATCATCAGCAACAGCTCCATCAGGTTTTCATCCACCGGCCGGCATGTCGGCTGCATCACAAACACATCGCAGCCGCGCACGTTCTCCTGGATCTGGACGTACACCTCGCCATCGGCAAAACGCTTCACCATGGCCTGGCCGCGCGGCATACCGAGAAAATTACAAACCTCGTCGGCCAGAGGCTCGTTGGCCGTTCCGCTGAAAATCTTGAACTTCTCGTCCACTCGCGCACGCGGCTTGCGTTCCGGCTTCTCCTCGGGCATGGGCGGGGACTGCTTCTCGGCTTTCTCCGTTTTTTCCGTCGGCGTCACCAAAGTGGCCATAGTTAGCTCTTAGCCTTTAGCTGTTAGCTCTTAGCCAAACCTTCCGGCTCTTAGGTTTCAAGCTAAGAGCCAAAAGCCAAGAGCTAAAAGCTATTTTCTGGCTGGGCCGCTAGGATTCGAACCTAGACAAAGTGCTCCAAAGGCACTTGACCTACCATTAGTCGACGGCCCAGTAAAGCCATTGTTGATTTTGGATTGTCGATTGACCCGGTCAACCAACCGTCCCATTGTCAATCAACAATCCAAAATCAACAATCAAAACTTTTCCGGACCATGTGGCGACGGCCGCCTTCGGCCGTCCAAGCGATGGCGAAGCCGAGCGCCTCACCAAAGATCACCCGTCCAAGCGAAGCAAGCGCCCACCATGGGGACCACCCGTCCAAGTGAAGTCGAGCGTCCCAACCACCGACTACCCCGCGAAAATCCCGCGCCAGTACTCCCGCCGCGTCAGCGTAACCGTCGCCTGCGCCGCCCAGCCCTGCCTCCGCAGCCTTGCCGCCGCCGTACGCGCCCCTTCTTTCGAAGCGAACAGCCCGTACAACGCCGACCCGGAGCCCGACAGAGACGCATACTTCGCGCCCGCACGCTCCAGCGCACATTTTCCTTCACTCAGCTCGGGATACTCAGGAAAGACGACCTGTTCAAAGTCGTTCTTGATCCCGGCCCGGACAAGCTCGAGAAGCGGATTCTCGGCCCGGCCCCTTCTAAAAGGAGCACCGGAGTAACTCTCGCTCAGCCACGCCGACAGCTCTCGGCCAAGCTCACCCATTCTATCGGATGCCTTCGGAGCCGTCAATTTCGCATTGCCTGTGTGGGGACGGGCACTCTTGCCCGTCCGGGCCGGGCGAAGCCCGGCAGTCGTCGCGGCAACAACAGAACTCGGCAGCACCGTGGAAGAGCGGCCCTTCAGAGCCTGCCCTGAGCCCGTCGAAGGGGCCGCGTCAAGGTCCCGGGCGAACGCGGGCTTCAGCCCCCGTATATCTTCTCCCATCAATCGATCCCACTCCGCAAATGCCTGCGGCGTCCAAACCCCCACCTCCGGCGTCACCACCACGCAAGCCGTCGCCCGCAAATTTTCCAGCGGATGCACTTGTTCCCCGCGTCCCACGCCCAGCACCGTCCCACCCACCAGAAACAGCGGCAGGTCCGACCCCACTTCGGCCGCGATACGCAGCCGCTCCGTCGCCGGCAAACTTTTCTTCAACACCCGCTCCAACCCCAGCAGCGCAGCCACGGCGTTGGACGAAGCCCCACCCAGCCCGCCCTGCACCGGCAGCCGTTTTTCAATGTCGATAACGACACGCCCTTTCGCACGCAGAGCTTCCATGGCCTTCTCGACCATGCGATAGCAGGTATTCGATTCATCTTTCGGAACCTTCGGGTCGTCGCACCGAATCTCAATCCCGCTCCCTCGCGCCACACTTACTTGGATCAAATCATGCAGCCCAATCGTCTGATAGACGGTCAACAGTTCATGAAAGCCATCTGGTCGAACCGCGCCAATGCGCAACCCGAGATTGATTTTCGCGAACGATCGAACCAGTACCGTCATGGCAGCAAGATTGTAAGCCATCCCGGATCGAGAGTGAGTCGACGCGCTGAGCGTCCCGCATCCACGCCCTTTCGCCGCTGCCAACAACCCCTCCCCGCCCGATACACCACCTTGGTAATCTCGACCCGCAACGAAGGTTAGGGCAAGCTAACTTGTGATTCCAATCACACGAACCGGCGACGGTCCTCCCGGTTGGAACCATGTACGACCGCAAACACGAGTGCTGCCCGTCCCTGCGGGATCCTGTCAGCACTGTCCCGCAAGTTGGGTGTAAGCCGTTGCCTGCGGAATAGCAAGACCGACCAAAAATTCAGCCCGCGTTCCACGACGACCGCGGATCGGTTCGCGCGGAACGGGCGGTGGGCTTTCAGGGGCTTTCTTGTATGCGCAATCTGAGTTCTCGATGTCTTTTGCTGACTTTCCCCCTTATCGTTATCCTTACAACCTTTGCCGCAGCCCAGGGCAACTACAGCGTCATCTCCGTCAACGACGGCGGAACCATCTCCGGCACCATCAAATGGTCGGGACCAGTCCCACACCAGCTCGACTTTCCCGTCACCAAGGATGCGCAGGTCTGCGATCCGGAGGGTAAGAAAACGGTTAGCCTCGATCGCTTGATCCTCGGACCCGACAGCGGCGTGGCCAACACGATCGTCTATCTCAAGAATATCTCCGCCGGAAAAGCGCTCGAACTGCCCGAGCAGCGCCGTCATCTCGATCAGAAACATTGCCGCTACATTCCGCACATTCTTCT
>PLIO01000190.1:0-4460 GCA_003140075.1 Acidobacteriaceae bacterium
ATGTCAGTCGGCATGATTTCCTTCCACGCGGCCCACGGTCAAGAATAGAAAGCCAGATGCAACCGCATATTATAGCGGCTGCAGAAGCCCACGTGGAAACGCTGGGCCGTACGACCGTCGCCGTTTCTGCAGCTTGCAACCCGCCATCGTGAATCCAGGGGGGCCTTTCGTGCCAGTGTTCCTATTTGCCTTCTTCTCCGCTCGGCGCGGCCACGCCGAAACTCGTCTTCCAATACTCCTGAACCGCCGGCGGAAGTTTTTCCATGTGCGACAGCAGACTTGTGATCTTCCACATGTCCTGCTCACTCAAAGTCTTCTCCCACGAGGGCATGCCGGTATAGCGGACACCGGTGCGGATGGTGTAGAAGACGTGCCACTCAGGGTCGTCGGGCGGATCGAAGACCAGATTGGGAGCGGGCGGGTAGAAAGACTTCGAGAGTGAGGCCGGCTTGCGGTCGAGTCCGCCGTGGCAGACGGCGCAGTTCATGGTATAGAGCTTCATGCCGTCTTCAAAGTCCTGGTCGTTGGGAGGCAACGGGTTGGTAACGTGAGGAGCGTGGCGCTCCATGGAGGCGTCAACGGCTCCATTAGCGATTCGGTGCTCGAGGTGAGGCGGAGCTACGTTGGCGTTTGTGGGAAGAAAGCCCAGCATGGCGAAACCCAGCCCGCCGAGAACGATCACGAGAATAGTGACAATAACACCGAGAATAAACTTACCCATGGGTCCCCTCCGAGATTGACTATTGTGGCAGATGGAGTGGCTCGGGCGCTAGTTGGGAGGCTCGGTAAAGCAGGCAGACTTACCAGCCGCCGTGGCCTTTTCGCCAAGTCTAGTAACTGCTCAGCCTGCGCCCCTCTCGCACAACGTCTCCAACCTTAGGCAGATAGTGTTCTTCCTGCGGTGGAGAGAATGGGATCGCCGAATCCAGGCCGGCGATGCGGACGATGGGGCCGTCGAGATCGTCGAAAGCTTCCTCGTTGATGATGGCAGCGATTTCGCCAGCGAGGCCTCCGGTGCGCGAATGCTCGTGCAGGATGATCACTTTATTTGTCTTCTTCACGGTTTGCGTGATCGCTTCGCGGTCGAGCGGCGAGACGGTGCGCAGATCGAGGATTTCGAGATCGATCCCCTCTTTAATAAGAACCTCGGCAGCTTCTAACGCGGTGTGAACCATCGCAGCGTAAGTGATGATGCTAAGGTCGCGACCTTCGCGCGCGATGCGCGCTTTGCCGATAGGGACGATGTAATCTTCGGCGGGGACTTCACCCTTGATGCGGCGGTAGAGATATTTGTGCTCGAAGAAAATGCAGGGATTGTTGTCGCGGATGGCGGCTTTGATCAGCCCTTTGGCGTCGTAGGGCGTGGCCGGGCAAATGACTTTCAGGCCGGGATTGTGCACGAACCACATCTCGGGATTTTGCGAATGGAACGGCCCGCCGTGGACGTATCCACCGCTGGGACCGCGCAGAACGAGCGGGGCGGGCGCGCCCCAGAGATAATGCGTTTTCGCTACCATGTTGCTGATCTGGTTGAAGGCGCAGCCGATGAAATCCATGAACTGGAATTCGGCGACCGGACGCATGCCGGTGAGCGAGGCTCCGAAGGCCGCGCCTACGATGGCGGACTCGGCGATGGGCGTGTCGATCACACGCTCGGGGCCGAAGCGATCGATGAAGCCGTCAGTGACTTTGAACGCGCCGCCGTAGATGCCGATGTCTTCGCCGAGGCAGAAGACAGAGGGGTCGCGGTCCATTTCTTCCCAGATTCCCTGGCGGATGGCTTCGAGGTAGGTGAGGAGCATAGGGTCAGGCTAAAGTTACGGCAGATTTTGCCGAAATACAAGACGAGGACCTAAGGTGTTGAGCCTGATGGGATAGGGCACCTTGCTGATGGTACAATTCTCGTAAGGACGGTTACTTTAGTGCAATGTTCCATCGGACCCAGAGTGGGTACCCCCGTCAGGATGCCGATTCCTCCAGCGGCTGCTATATTTTTCTTGACACCTCGCTCCAATTGGAGCTAGCGTGCTCCGTTGCTGTAGTTTGCCGCGGATTTCACGTTGGGCAATTGGCCTTTAGAGAAATGTGGAAGGTTAAACGACAAAATGCCTGAAGTGATTCTTACTCGCGCGGAAATTGGCTCCGGTCTCCGTGAGCTTCGCAAGAAGTATGGCTGCACTGATCGAGAGTTTCGGGACGACCCCAGCGCTCGCAATCGTGTGTCCGACGAAGATGAGTTTGAGTGGGAGGCTTTTCTCGCTCACTCTGACGCCTTGCGCCAATACGAGGAGGAACTTCACCGCCGGTACCTATCGCAGGGCGTCTCCACATCCAAGGCTGTTGCAGACAAAGACGAAGTGGCCGAACAGCTGGCGGCATAGTCGGTGAGTCACTTTCAAGACTACAAAACTGCCTTCGAAAAACAGCGCGCGAAAATCCAAATTCCCGCCGATTGCACCGCCAAGCCTCCCCAATACCGTCTACCGCCAGGTGACTTGGTCGATCCCCGCGGGTGGGATTTTTCTTGGTGGTTGACCTTCAAAGACAGGTATTACGTCGTCTGTCACGAGATTTGGTCTTATCGTCCTGGGAAAGAACCAACAAGGGATTACCTTTCCTTTCACTATGGTCCGATCACGCACGTGGACGCAAACGGCAAGATCGACCGAAACCCAAATAATCCATTAGTGCTTCGAATCTGCAAGAGCACGAAGTCGTGCGAGCCTCCTCACCTGCATTTTTTGAAGCCTCATCCGGCTCCCCATTATGACCAAGGTCGAGTCGAAGGGCTGGTGTTGGAGGATACCAACATGCTTCAATTTGTGAAGGCGGTCTTTCGCGCCCGCGCTGAGAAAATAGGAATGCCCGAAGCAATGGGGTTTACCCTGCGATAGGGATATAAATGAAACAATTCACAGCTCCGATCACATATTTCCTTCAAGAAGGCCGAGATAACCTGCTGGAGTGTCTGCGAGTCGCTTTTCGCGCCGCAGCCAATCACAACATAGAGAAGATGATTATCTTCACCGCTCACGGGTTGGGCGTGACCATGGCCTTGGATGAATTTACTTCAACGCCGGAATTTACGAATGTCAAGCTGATCGCGGTCACATTCCCGGTAGGGCAGCCCTTCTCCGATGCGGAGGGGAAACCCGTGGACTGCGTAATCGGCCACGAGCTGAGAAGACGTTTTCATGAACATTCTATACCGCTCTTGCGTGCACACATGCCATTCGACCCAATCGCGACCCGTTCCGGTGACAGGGGTGTTTTGGCCCATGATCTTTCGCTTGTTGAAAGTGCTCTCGACATATTTGGTGGCAGCATGAGCCTATGCGTTCAGGCCGTAATGATCGCGTGCGACGCCGGTGAGGTAGAGTGGGGGGAACACGTTATCGCCTTAACGTCTGATACTGCGATCCTCGCACAAGCTGCACCGACAAGACGCATGCTCACGGACCTGGCTGTGCGCGAGGTCTTGTGTAAGCCGGCAGTCTACAACATCGGTCGAGGCGAGAAAGCCGAAAATATGTTGACCGAATCGGAGGGTAAGAAGCCTCGGGCAAAAACGCTTGAGGGAGGGGTCATTCGATCGAGTAAGGCGAAGGTGAAGCCGAAATCGCGAAGTTGATCGCCGTGTCGGGTTATTTCAGATGGACTGCCGCTTCTGTCTGCTTGAAACCGCCCGTTCCCTTCTTCACCTTCGGGACGCCGTACTTCGGTTTGATTTCGTGGCAGCCATCCTCGCAGAACACTCCACCTTCAGCCGACTCGGGAGTCGGCATTGGGGAGTTCACCGCGATTTCGCGCTCCGCTTCGATCACGCGTTCTACCTCTGAAATCAATTCCGCATTCTCTTTCGCCGTCAGCCACTTCTTTTCTTTCACCAGATAATTCTCAAAGCGCGCAATCGGGTCGCGCTTTTTCCAGAAGTCGAACATTGGCTTGGGCACGTATGCTGCTGCATCGTGGATAGCGTGGCCTTTCATGCGCATCATCTTGGCTTCGATCATGGTGGGGCCTTCGCCGCGATGGGCGCGCTCGACGGCGTCGCGGGCGGCGTCGTAGACCTGGCAGGCGTCGGTGCCGTCGACGATCACGCCGGGGATGCCGTATCCGATGGCGCGTTCGGCCAGGTCTTTGCAGCGGTATTGCATTTCCGACGGCGTGGAGTACGCCCAGAGATTCGATTCGACGAAGAGCACGAGGCCGAGATTCTGCACAGCGGCGAAATTGATGCCTTCGTAGGTGACGCCGGTGGATTGTCCTCCGTCGCCGATGTAGGTCATGACCGCGACGTTCCGCCCCTGAAGGCGCGCGCCCAACGCCACGCCGGAAAGCACAGGAATTAAATCGCCGAGCATGGAGATGGGCGAGACCATGTTGCGCTTTTCGATATCGCCAAAGTGCGAGGTGCCGTCGCGGCCGCGCGTGGGCGAATCGGCTTTCGCCATGTACTG
>PLIO01000190.1:4542-7020 GCA_003140075.1 Acidobacteriaceae bacterium
TAGATCTCGATGCACTGCTTCTTATCGAGATATTTGGAGTCGCGAATCGGTGGCACGGGGGCATTGAGGTTGCCCGTAACTTCGTAGCGAACGTGCTCGGCGCCGTCTTTATCTTTCTCGATGCGCTGGCTTACAGCGAGATCGGGATGCTCAAGGCGGTAGTCGGGGATCGAATAGGTGCGAAGGTCAGAAACAGACGTGGGTGCCCCATTTCTCGCGTNNTTGCGAGAAGTGGGGATTTTGAACGCGACGCCCCGTTACGCGAGCGGTGACCGTTGGAGTTTGTCTTGGACTTCGTTTTCTTGTTGGGCATGGATGCAGCGCAGCAGGCGCGATGTATCGATGGTATCGCGAGCGAGGCAGGAAGGGCTAGGCCAGGACAGAGAGGACTAGGAGGGGCCGCTCGCTTGGGTTAAAGGTATGTTGCTTGGGGTCTCGGAACTGGCCCCGGAATGGAGATCCCTTTCCCATGCCCAAATTGCTTCCTGTATCGCACTTCTTTCTGCCGGATCAACGTTGGGAAGGACTTCAAGGACCCCATTCGAACCTCTATAAAACGTGGTGCCGCTAACCCAAAACAGGTGGACGGGGTCTGCCATCGGCCACGACCATACGAGCCAACCCACATCTCGGATCTCACTGAGGTCCTTGAGCCCTTGCACGGCGTATCCGCCGAACGTACCGAAAAACAACACCCGCTGTCGCCGACCTCCGTCTAGTACACCCTTCATAGTTATTCGCCCTCGCGTGCACTACGCGCCTTCAGAATATTATCCACCTGGAAAGGGCTGGGTAAATCCGCGTTTAACCCAACGCACAAGAAAGAGAACCAGATAAGTAATCCCCCAGCCCAAAGGCACGGGCACGAGCGCCACTAGCGATGCGTCCAGCCTGGCATTTTTGACTGCTAACGTGAGCGAATCCTCCGCTTGCTTATGACAGTCCCTGGAGTCGGCGAGAACCCCGCCGGGCGGCACGGGAACTTCCACTGTGTATCCAGGGGGCGGCGTCACAGGGAGGGAGTCGGAGGAAATCGCGCCGGGCGGCATGGGAACCGTGCCGGGCTCAGGGGCGGAGTCCGTTGCCTTACGAGGAAGGGGAGGCTGGCCGCCGGCATCTCCCGCGGCTATCTGGTCGAGTACGTCGCGGCTGGTGGGCGCCTTTGCTGCGCTGTCACACGAAAGGTAGGTTCTTGATATCGGCAAAGAGGCTTGGTCAATCTCGGAATCGTACGTGTAGGCACCCGCTCCAAGAATCCAGATGACTGAAACGATAATCCCTATTCTTTTCCATCCGTTTAGCTTCATCATGTGGATCTCGGTGGATCCGGAACGCGGGGCTACTGCGAAACACACGTGTCAGTGTGTTTCGTCTAGGGAAACGTCGTCAAGTCCCATTGCTGGTCACCCCAGTTAGGCCCAATTTACTTCGTCGTCAGAGGACAATTGGCGAAGTTCCGCGGGCGGCTTCATCGGTACGCCGACAGTATGACCGAGCAGCGCGTCGAGCGTGTCGACCCAAAGCATCTGACTCGAAAATACCGTACCGAAGTTGCGGGAGATGGATTCGGCGACCGCATTGAGGTCGAGCGGTTTGCCGAGTTCTTGCTGCATCGAGGTCACCGGCTTTGTCGTGATGCCGCAGGGGATGATCAGGTTGAAGAAGCTGAGGTCGGTGTTCACGTTGAGAGCGAAGCCGTGCGAGGTGACGAAGCGGGAGATGTGGATTCCGATGGCGGCGATCTTGGCCTCGGCTGCGTTGCCAGACTTGCTCGCTTCGCTTCGCAGGACAGCCGAGAGCCTGCCCTGATCTTGCCGAAGGGCGGCTGTCCCCACATGAGCATCGTTGCTCGCAGCGTCAGTCCACACGCCAGTGAGTCCAGCGATCCGCTTTGTCGAGATGGCGAAGTCCGCGCAGGTGCGGATCAGGACTTCCTCCAGGCGACGCACGAATTCGACAACGCCCAACGTCTTACGTTTTCCGTCCGGAGAAGCGAAGCTGCGCAGGTCGAAGATAGGATAGCCAACGATCTGTCCGGGGCCGTGAAAGGTGACATCGCCACCGCGGTCGCATTCGAAAAGCTCAACGCCGCGCTGGGCAAGGAGTTCGGACGATGCGATTACGTTCGAAGCTTTGGCATTGCGGCCCAGAGTGATGACGGGCGAATGCTCCAGGAGGAGCAGTACGTCGCCGATGTTCTCTTCCTTACGCAGAGCGACTAGCTGCTGCTGAAGGCGCAGGCCGGTGGCGTAATCAACGGTGCCGAGTTGGACGAGGGAGATCAAATTCTTTGCCACGGATCGCGTGGATTCATGGGAATAAAATCTTGGCCACAGGGGACATAGGAAACCTCGGAGAGAGCACTTACCCTCTACCTAGATCGGGAAGTAGACTTGCATGATATCTTAGCCACAGGAGGTTCGCGATGCCAAACAATAAGAAATACCCCGGTGCCCTAGGGGGGATAGCTGATGCCTA
>PLIO01000010.1 GCA_003140075.1 Acidobacteriaceae bacterium
GTAGTACTGAATTCGCGACCGATCCGACCACACCTCTCGCATGGCACTCGTGCCGAAAATGTCGCTATAGACATCGGAGTCGATAGCCGTTGCGTTCGGATGTGTGGATTGATCGCTCATATTCTCTCCGTTGTCCAAATCGCCCAGACTCACAGCAGGTGCATCTCCTTGGCGGCTGCCGTGAGTTCATCTCGGAACGCGGGGTGCGCCAGGGCGATCAAAGCCTGTGCCCTCTCCGTAGAAGAGAGCCCCTTTAGGTTCGCAACGCCGTTTTCGGTAACTACGTAATGAATATCTGTGCGCGGTGTCGTGACTGGGCCAGAAAGCCGGGGGACAATCTTGCTGATCTTGCCGTCCTTGATCGCAGACTGGAAGGCGATGAACGACATTCCACCCTTGGACGCATACGCGCCCCTGACGAAGTCGAGCTGCCCGCCCGTGGAGGTAAACTGATGGCCCCTTACGTATTCGGAGTTGCAGGCCCCAGTCAGATCCATTTCGATCGTCGAATTNNTCGATCGCGATGTTGTCATGCAGGAAGTCGTAGAAGGCTTCATCTCCCATTGCGAAAGTGAAGACAGATTTTCCGGGGTTGATTCTCTTCCATCGATTGGTGACAACCCCACTTTGGATCAACTGCGCCAATGCGGGGTTAAGCACTTCGGTATGAATGCCGAGGTCCTTACGACCGATCAGTGCTTCGCAAACTCCACTGGGTACTCCGCCTACACCAATTTGCAGGCAGGCGTATTCCGGGATGAGTTCAGCAATACGCTGGCCAAGCTTTCGCTCTTGATCTTGAATCGGTCGAGGAGTTAGCGCGAGCAACGGAGCATCGTTTTCCACGATGGCATCCACTTCTGAAATATGCAGTGAAGAACGGCCGAAGACACGCGGCATATGCCGGTTAACTTCGACGATCAGCCGCTTGGCCTCCCGCGCCGCAGAGCTGGTGTAGTCGTTATTGGTTCCGAAGGTGAAATACCCGTTACGATCCATCGGCGACACGGTCACCAAAAACGTGTCGACATGAATGTGCTCTGTGAAGAAGCGGATCGATTGACTGAACGAGTTTGGCACATAGTACACGACCTTGCGATCGCCGTCCTCTTGTGCCCTCTTGATGAGCTCTCTCTCGGCCTCCTGCATGAACATGCAATAGGGCTTGATGCGGCCCATCAACTCGTAACGCAGAAGCGACCTCTTCATGTTCTCTTCCGCGTGCATGTAGTAGACCTTCACATTGTCGACAGATCCAGCTTCGGCCCGAACCGCGAGTGCTTCCATCAGCGCCGGTGGCTGGCACACCGCCTGGCCTATTGCGACGATGCTGTTGCTACTGATCTGCGCGACAGCGCCATGGCTATCGGTAAGCTTCGCTTTGTATTGGTCTTCGTAAGCCATCAGTTCTTCCTTTAAGGAAAGTTGCAACGGACTAGTAATTCGCGGCAGCCTCTGGCGAGTGGCCTCGTTTGTAAATCAGCATGGTGCGCTCGAAGCTCATCACCTCCACCCCATCCTGATTCACACCTCGAGTGGAGACCGTCACGATTCCCTGCGTGGGTCGGCTCTTCGATTCGCGTTTGAACAGGATGGTTGATTCTGCGTAAAGCGTGTCGCCCGCGAACACGGGGTGCGTCGCTTTCACTTTGTCCCAGCCTAGGTTGGCAACAACCTTTGCGCTCACCGTGCGCACGCTCATGCCAGTCAGTAGGGCAAGCGTGAAGGTCGAATCCACGAGGGGTTTCTTCCACTCCGTCTTGGCCGCATAGGTAGCGTCGAAATGGAGTTCTTGAGTGTTCATGGTTAACAGCGTGAACCAGGTGTTATCTACGTCGAGAATGGTCCGGCCCGGACGGTGCTCGAATGTGTCGCCGATTTCAAAATCCTCGTAATAGAGACCGGATGTTTCTCGGTAACGTTTTGGGCTTAATTGCCGATATGCCGAGAGTGTCTTTTCCATAACTTCTCCCTTTGTGCGCTCCATTCGACCTCCTTACTTCGCCATTGCGCTTCGACTTCTACCCAGTAACTAAATCTGCAGTAAAAATACCCGCCCTTTCGAGAACGAGCCTAGCCTTGCGCGCAACCGCTTCATCCACCATCTGGTGATCGACGGTTCCCACCCCCTTCTGATTCACGGCCAGGATCTGACGAGCCTCTGCGATCTCTTCTGCAGATGGAACAAAAACCTCATTAATGACGGAGATCTGCTTTGGATGGATCGCAGCCTTGCTGTGAAAACCTAAATCCATAGCTGCCTTGGTTTCTCTCTTCAACCCGTCCAAGTCAGCGATGTCAAAAAATGGAGAATCAACGGCAAGGATCCCCGCAGACGCGGCGACCTGGATGATGCGCGATCGGACAAATAACATCGTTTCCCACCCTGTCTTCGCGCCAAGATCCGCTTCCATGTCCGCGGCTCCGAACAGCAGAGCAACCGGTCTGACATCACTGCTCACGATGTCAGGTAGAGCCTCGACTCCTTTTGCCGACTCTATGAGGGCAATAATCTCTGTCTCTTTCGCAGCCTGGTCGAGGAGCGCGCGAACCATGCTGATGAACGCAGGGGAATCGCACTTCGGCAGGATGATGTAGTCCGGGGCAGCTGAAGATTCGAGAAGCGAGTGCAAGTCTTCGATTCCCGTTCGAGTTACCGGGGCATTAATTCGAAGCGCGCATGGCAACCGACTTTCTGCGGGCTGCCCAAGGTATTGCAGAGCGGCAGTGCGAGCTTTCTGCTTGTCGGGGAGTGCAATGGCATCTTCGAGGTCAATGATGAGTGCGTCGGCATGTACTTCAGCCGCGCGGTCAAACCGGTCGGCTTTCGTCGCAGGCGTGAACAGCCAACTCTTTAGTGAAAGAATCGACCTGCGCGACTTGTGTACCGCCATGACTCCTCCTCAAACTCTCGACAACCGCCAATACAAATGCAATCGGGCGGCCAATTCAAGAGCATTGAATTCACCGCACTTGCTGCAAAAACAGGTGCCGAAAATTCTGAAGTGCCGAAATGTCAGAGGGAACGAATCAGAACGAGAAGGAGGATTAGCTTGTGGTACAGATCAGAATGAGCCTACGCGGACGTGAAAGTTGATGGGATTCGACTCATCTCTAAGCGAAAGGTGCGCGGCGCGACTTTTCAAGAATGATCGGGCCATCATCCCGGCGACCTTCTCGGGTAGTATCGGGCGGAGCTGATGCCAATACGAGAATTGACAAAGCATTTGATTGGAATTTCTTAGGCGCGCTTGATGATGAATACTGTCTTATCGTCCACGCGATCCTCTTCGCCCATCTGCCTCAGGCGCTCGTCTTGATTGACGGCGTGTTCTAGAATCGCAGCGCAAATTGCTTTGGCCGGCTCATTTTGATGTTCGCGAATGACCTGCTGAATCTGTAAACGATCCTGTTCGTCGCTGCCATCGTAAACTCCGTCGGTGTAGAGAAAGAGGATGTCCCCCGGACTCATGAGTTCAAATTCTGACAAATCCGATGGTCCCATCTTGTGTGCTCGCGGCACCATGGACAGATATCTATTCCGGTCGGGATGATCTTCGGGGATTGCCATTCCGAGCGGCGGGAATTGCACGATACGAGCTTTGCCGATATCCACGAGCTTCTTGTATTCCGCGGAAAACACGAGGGGAAGCGGATGGCCGAAGTATACGAAACGGAAATGCCCATTGGGTCGGATCTCGCCGTAGAGCATGGTTGCGTTCTCTCGCCAGTTCTCATTCTTGTCGACACCTAACTCATTGCGCGCAGTAATGGACTCACCCAGGCGCAAATTGATTCTCTCGAACATTTCCGGCGTTGTCCTTCCGTTCCTGTCAAGGTCCGAAAGCATGAACGCATGGAAGGTGTCGTGCACGGTTGAGGCAATCTTTGCCGAGATAATGTCGTGACCTTGGGCGTCAACCAAGAGCACCCCCGCTGTCGCGGTACAGATCAAAGCGAACCTACGCGAACGCAACATTGATGGGACTCAAATTATCACTAAACAGGATCGCGCTCCGGACGACGCCACAGGAATGATTGAGGTACTATCCCAACAGCTTCGCAACCTGTACCGGGCGGAGACTCACAAATATTGCGAGCAGGTATCTCGCGTGC